>JBDTXQ010000050.1:0-10521 GCA_040006115.1 Usitatibacter sp. | reverse complement strand
CGACATCCACACGTCGGAGCCGTCGCGGTGCAGCCCGCGGATCTCGGTGTGCACGGTCGCGAGCTCGCCCTTCTTCAGCTTCTCGATCGGCGCCTGCAGCGCGCTCACGTCCTCGGCGTTCACGAGTTGGGTGAGCATGGAGGCGAGCAGCTCGGTGGCGGTGCGCCCGAGCATCTCGCAGAAGGCCTTGTTGGCCTGGATGAACTTGCCCTCGGCGGAGACCAGCGCCATGCCGATGGCGGCGTGGGTGAACGCGCTGTGGAAGCGGCTCTCGCTTTCCTTCAGCTCTTCCACGTGGCGCTCGCCGGAGTCCTTGTGCTGGAAGTAGAAATGCAGCGACGACATGAACATCACGATGAGCGGCACCGCGATGAGGAGCGCGGGAAAGCCGAAGTGATCGAAGGTGAAGTAGAGGACGCAGGCGACCGCGGCGGCGGTCGCGTAGGCGAGCCCGATCCAGCTCATCTCCTTCAACCAGCGCCGGGGCGCGAGCTCGGCGCCGCGCTTCAGCGCGATCAGCATCGAGGTGAGGAGCGAGCTCACCACCCAGTAGAGGACGGCGAACGCCATCGCCGCGACGAGCAGTGTCGCGCTGTTCAAGCCCGCCTTCCCGATCAGGGCGCGCGCGAGGTCGAAGATCGCTCCGCAGGCGAGCATCGCGAGGGAGGCCATCGCGGGAGTGCCGATGCGGCTTGTCCACCGGCGCGAGCTGCGCCAGGAGGCGACCGCGCCTTCGAGGGCCGCCGCGAGGACCGCCGCGGGCGCCCCGTACACGAGCAGCACGAGAAATATGAAGATCTCGCCCCCGGCGAGCACGGTCTTCGCGCCCGGGATGCGCACCGGGAAGAGCCCGACGATCGCCGCCACCAGCGCCCCCAAGAGGACCTGGAAGAGGACGATCCCCTCGAGCCGCGCGACCCGCGAGATCGAGTACATGAGCGCCCAGACGCCGAGCACCACTACGGTCCACCAGAATCGGCGGGCGGCGGGGCTGTAGTCCTGCATGTCGATGAGTTGCATGGTGGCCTCGAATCGGTCCTGGATATGGACTGCGTTACTCGCCGGCCATGGGGCCTGTCTCGCTCCATGCGATGCCTTCGCTCAGCGCAATCCCTTCGGACCACGCGATTCCTTCGGACCAGGCAATGCCCTCGGCCCACGCGATGCCCTCGGCCCACGCGATGCCCTCGGCCCATGCGATGCCGTTGGCAAGCGCGATGCCCCCGGCGAGGCCCAGGCCGTTGCCGGCAAGAAGGCCTATCGAAGCGGAGGGGGTGAACACTCCCGTGCCCGCGGCGAAGCTGCTCGTGCCCAGCGCCTCGGTGAGGGACACCACGCCGTCCGCGATCAACGGCCCGGAGGGCGCCGCGGCCGTGGCATCGGCCCACGTGGCGCTGCTTCCAACCCAGAAAAGGCGCGGGTCGTAGACGCGCTGGTATTCGTCGAGGAGCTGGTCACCGGAAAGCACGAAGCGACCGCCCATGACGGCGAAGCGGCTCCACGCCACCGAATGGCCGCCGATCGCCGAGACCGAATCCGGGAAGCCCCTTCCAGGGGCCAGCATCGAGCCGCCCACGGAGATCGAGCCCGCGGCGGCGCGCGCGGAGAGATCGGGAACGAGCGCGCTCGCGATCGCCAGCGCGCCGGGAATGTTCACAAGGCCCGCGCCTTGCTGCAGCAGGTTGGCACCGGCCAGTGGCTCGGCGCTGTACTGAAGGATCGCTTTGACAAGGGGAGGCGTGAGGCCGGGGTTCGCTTGCAGCAGGAGCGCGACCGTTCCGGATACGACCGGCGTCGAGAACGATGTGCCGCTCGCGAACATCAGGCCGTTGCCAGACGCGCTCGCCTGGATCAACGACTGCGGCGACGCCATCGACATGGCGCTTCGCGCGATGCCGAAGCGGTCCGTGGCGAGCGCGCCGACGATGCGGTTTCCCGGCGCGACGAGGTCGGGCTTGAGCATGTTGTCGCGTTGCGTGAGGCCGTTCGCGTCGATATAGCTGCCGCGCGTGGGGCCGCGGGAGCTGAAGCGGTTGATGGTGTCGTCGGAGCGCGCGGCCGTGCCGTGGGGATTGGACGAGCCCACGGTGATCGCCGACGGCTCGTCGCCGGGAGAGCTGATGGTGCCGTAGGTTTCCGTGCCGGTCGTTCCGACGCCGTAGTTGCCGGCTGCCACGACCACGGTGATGCCCGCGGCTACTGCGCCGCGCACCGCGCCGCACAAGGGATCGGTGAGGTAGGAGTCGGTCGAATCGGCGCCGAGGCTCACGTTGAGAACGCGAATGCCGTATTCCGCCGCGTGCGCCATCACCCAGTCGATTCCAGCGATCGTCGTGGCGAGGTCGCCCTGGCCGGTGCTGTCGAGCACGCGGACGTCGTAGAGCCATGCGCCGGGGGCGATGCCGCTCGTTTCCATCGCCGCGGAAACCGGGCCGCCGGCCGCGATCGACGCGGCGATCGTTCCGTGGCCGAAGGGATCCTGGAAGGCCGAATTGGCGCTATCGACCGGAGAATTGAGGGTGGAGAAGGGGGAGGTGAAGTCGACGCTGCGCTTCACGCGCGACGCACCGTCGTTCCCCAGCATCGAGATGTGGCTCGCCATCACCCCGGAATCGAGGATCGCGATGCCCACGCCAGCGCCGTCGAGTGTTCCCGTGGTGCCCAAGCCACGTACGCCGTCCGCCCCAGTGGTCATTTCGACCAGGCTGCCCATGCCTGCGACGGTGCGGTTCGGCGTGACGCGCCAGACTTCCTGGCGCTGCGCGATCTCGCGCACCCGCGCCGCGGGCATGACCGCCGCGATGCCGGCGATCGACGTGAACTTGCGCTTCACCGATCCGCCGGAGGCGGAGATCGCGCGTTGCAGGCCCAGGAGGCCCGCATCGATCTTCGGGCTGGCGAGGATTATGACGCTCACCTGGATGCCGCCTGGGGATTGCTTCACCCATTTTTCGTGGCCCGAGCCCTGGCCCTTCAGCACGCGGTCGAGGTCGGCGGCGATCCGATTGCGGCCGTTGTCGGCGCGATTCGCGGAATTGCCGCCGGTGCCCGCGTTCGACGAGCCATTGGCGTTCTGCGCAAGCGCAGCGCCGGACCAAAGCAGCACCACGGCCGACGCGAGCGCTGCGGCGCAACGCGAGAGGGCGCGGTCCATGGTGATGCGCCTTTTCTGATTCGTTGTAATGGGCATGGACGCCTCCGTGTGCTGTGACTTACTTCACATTTCGGCCCGAGGATATGTCGCACCCCGCGAAAATCCCTGTGAGATTTCGCACATTCGCGCATTACACCCGTAGTCGGTTACAGCCGTAAGAATCGGGGGGCAGGTGGGGCGCTGGCTCATGTAGCGAGCCAGGTGGCGGCTATGATTCGGCATGCATCGCGAGCCTGCACGCCTCGAAAAATCCGAATTGTTTGAGCGGCTTGCCCTCGGGCACGAGGCGCGCATCACCGTGGTCACGCCCAACGCCCGCCTGGCCCAGGCCCTCGGCTCGGAATTCGCAGCTTTCCAGCGCTCGCGCGGCCTGCAGGCCTGGGAGACGGCGGACGTCCTGCCCTTTGGCGGGCTGGTCGCGCGCCTCTGGGAGGACGCGCTCTATTCCGAGCTGGCTGCGGCGGTGCCGGTGCCGCTGTCCGCGCCTCAGGAGCAGGCGCTGTGGGAGGAAGCGATCCATGCCACCCGCTACGCCCAGGCGCTCTTTTCGGCGGCGCCCGCGGCCGCCCAGTGCCGCGCGGCCTGGAAGCTCGCGCACGCCTGGCGCCTGCCGCTGGAGCTGTCGCGCTTTCCCGGCGAGGACGCGCGCGCGTTCCTCGACTGGTCGTCGCGTTACGAGCGCGCCACGCGCGACAGGCGCCAGACGGATGCCGCGCGCCTCCCGGACATCGTGGCGCCTCATCTCGCGCACGCGGCGTTGCGCAAACCCGCGACCCTGATTGTCTTCGGCGTCGACATCGTCACGCCGCAGATGCGCGACTTCGTCGACGCGCTGGCCCGGCACGGTTGCGAGATAGTCGAGGCGGCGCCGCCGGCGCGCCGTGCGGAGGTGAAGCGCGTCGCGCTCACCGATGCGAGGGAGGAAATCGAGATGGCCGCGCGCTGGGCGCGCTCGCGACTTGCCACCCCCGCGAAGGCGGATGTGCCCTGTCCGCCTCGAATTGGGGTCGTGGTGCCCGACTTGGCTTCCTGCCGTGCGCGCGTGCAACGGGTCTTCGCGAATGTCCTGCGACCCGACCATCTGGTCGCGGGCGAGGTGGTTGCGATGCCGTTCAACATCTCGCTCGGCCTGCCGCTGGCCGAGTACCCGTTGATCGCCGACGCGCTGCTGGTCATAGGACTCGCGTCGCACGAGAGCGCGTTCGAGCAGGCGAGCCGCGTGATCCGCTCGCCCTTCATCGCGGGCGCCGAGTCCGAGATGCAGGCGCGCGCGCGACTCGACGCGGAGCTACGCAAGCGCTGCGGCCCGGCCGTCGCGCTAGATTCCCTGGTGCGCCTCGCCAAGTCCCCGCGCTCGCCGCGGGCACCCCTCCTGGCCGATCGCATCGAGCGCCTCGCGCAATTTCGCAAGGCGGGGCTCTTCGGCACCAAGCCCGCCTCCGAGTGGGCGAGGGCGTTCTCGGAAGCGTTGCGCCTGATGGGCTTTCCAGGGGAGCGCACGCTCGATTCGAGCGAGCACCAGGCGCTCGACAAATGGCACGGGCTCCTCGCGGAGCTCGCGGCGCTCGAGCGCGTGGTCGGAAAAATGGGGTTCAACGCGGCGCGCGAGCGGCTGGGCAGCATGGCGCGCGAGGCGATCTTCCAGCCCGAGGCTCGCGACGTCCCGATCCAGGTGATGGGCATCCTCGAATCCGCGGGCCAGGAATTCGACCACCTCTGGGTGATGGGCCTGACCGACGAGGCGTGGCCGCTCGCCGCGCGCCCCGATCCCTTCATCCCGGTGCCGCTCCAGCGCGCGGCGGGCATCCCGCAGTCCGATCCCGTGTCGTCGCTCGATCTCGATCGGCGCATCACGCAGGGCTGGCTCACTAGCGCCGCCGAAGTTGTGGTGAGCCATCCGCGAATGAAGAAGGAGAGCGAGCTCGCGCCGAGCCCGCTCATTGCGTCGATACCGGCGGTCGCCCTGGAGGAGCTCGGAATCGAGCGCTGCGCGACGCTTCGGGAGACGATTCGCACGGCTGGCGCCATCGAGCAGATCGAGGATGGCACGGCTCCGCCGATCGCCGCGCCCGCGCATTCGGGCGGCACCGGGCTCTTCAAGGACCAGTCGGAGTGCCCGTTTCGCGCGTTCGCGCGCCGGCGCCTCGCCTCCGAGCCCCTCGAGACGCCGCGCCCCGGCCTCGACCCGCGTGAGCGCGGCAACCTCGTGCACGAGATGATGAAGGGCGTGTGGAAAAGGCTCGACACCAGCGATGCGCTTGCGGCCGCCGACGACGCGAGTCTCGCGGCGATCCTCGGCACTTCCGCGGACGAGGCGATCGCGTCGGTGCGGCGCCATCGACCCGACGTGCTGGCTGGGCGCTATGCGGTGTTGGAGCACGCGCGCCTCATGCGGCTCGCGAGCGCGTGGCTCGCCATCGAGCGCGAGCGCCCCGGCTTCGCGATCGTGACGCTCGAGGAGAAGCGCCCCATCGCTTTCGGCGGTGTCACCGTGAACGCCAAGCTCGATCGCATGGACCGGCTCGCCGCGGGCGGCCACGCGATCATCGATTACAAGACCGGCGAGTGCAGGACAGCGTCGTGGATGGGCAAGCGACCCACGGAGCCGCAGCTGCCGATGTACGCGCTGGGCGGCGGGGAAGACGTGGCGGCCGTCGCATTCGGCGTGGTGAAGACGGGTGAGGCGCGCTTCAAGGGCATCTCGCGCGAGCCGAAGCTCCTGCCGGGCGTGGTCACCATCGACAAGGACTACAACGCGAAGAAGATGTACCGCGATTGGGATGCGCTCGTCGGGGGGTGGCGCGTCGAGCTCGAGGCGATCGGGCGAGGTTTCGCCGCGGGTGACGCGCGTGTCGATCCCAAGCGCCCCGACACGTGCAAGAACTGCGACCAGCCGATGTTCTGCCGGATCGCGGAGAAGGCACCATTCGGCGTTGCTGGCGCGGGCGAGGGCGATCCCGATGAATGACGCCTTCCGCGTACCGGACCTCGCCGAGCGCGAGAAGGCGCTCGATCCGACGCGCTCGTTCATCGTGCAGGCGCCGGCCGGCTCCGGGAAGACCGAGCTCCTGATCCAGCGCTATCTGGCGCTCCTGGGCGGCGTGGAGCGCCCCGAGGAGATCGCGGCCATCACCTTCACCATCAAGGCCGCGGCCGAAATGCGCCTTCGCGTGTACGCCGCGCTCGCCGCGGCGCGTAGCCACCCACGCCCGCACGCCGCGCACGAGGCGCTCACCTGGGATCTCGCGCGCGCCGCGCTCGTGCGCAACGACGCGCTCGGCTGGAGGCTCGAGGAAAGCGCTGAGCGGCTGCGCATCCAGACCGTCGACGCGCTGTGCATGTCCCTCACGCGGCAGATGCCGGTGCTCTCCCAGTTCGGCGGCCAGCCGGAGGTGATCGAGGATGCGCGCGTCCTTTTCGGCGAGGCGGCACGCAACCTTTTGGCCGCGCTCGAGGACGACCAGCATCCCGCCGCCGCCGATGTCGCGAGCCTCCTCACCCATTTGGACAACAACGCCGGGGATGCGGAGAAGCTGATCGCCGCCATGCTCGCGCGGCGCGACCACTGGATTCGCACGCTCGGCAAGCCGTCCGATCGCGCGTCGCTCGAGGCGACGCTCGACAAGGTTCGCGCAGCCGCCGTGAACAACGCGCGCGCGCTGTGGCCGCGCCAATTCCCCGCTCCCTTCGAGAGCGACGTCGACGCATGGATCCACCACGCGAACGCGAACCTCACCAAGGCGGGCGATTGGCGCAGGAAGCCGCCGACGCCGGAGGTGCTGGAAGCCAACCTCGCACTGCGCGAAGCCCTTCGCGAGGTGCAGGCGCTGCCGGCGGCGCGCTACACCGACGAGCAGTGGCAGGTGCTGGAAGCCATCCTGCGGCTCGCGCCGTACGCGATCGTCGAGTTGCGCTATGTGTTCGCGAAGCACGGCAAGGCCGACTTCATCGAATTCTCGCTGGCGGCGCTGCGCGCATTGGAAGGAGAGGACGGGCCCACGGACCTCATGCTGGTGCTCGACTACAGCATCCGCCACATTCTCGTGGACGAGTTCCAGGACACCTCCTTCAGCCAGTTCAACTTGCTGGAGAAGCTCACCTCTGGGTGGGAGCCGGAGGACGGCCGCACGCTCTTCCTGGTGGGTGACCCGATGCAGTCGATCTATCGGTTCCGCGAGGCCGAGGTGGCGCTCTTCCTGCGCGCGTGGCATCACGGCATCGGGACGGTGAGCCTCGCGCCGCTCACGCTGCGCGCGAACTTCCGCTCGCAGGCGGGCATCGTCGAGTGGGTGAACGCAACGTTCGCGCGGATCATGCCCGCCGTGGAGGACGTCGCCGGCGGAGCCGTGACGTACTCGCACTCGAAGGCGATGCACGCCGCCGAGGCCGGGGCCGTGCGCGTCCATGCCTTCTTCGATGGCGACTTCGCGGGCGAGGGCCGCAGGATCGCCGACGTCGCCTCCGCCGCGATGAAAGAGGCGGGGCGCGGGGGCGCCCCCGGGAGCGTGGCGATCCTGGTGCGCAATCGCAGCCACCTCCTCGAGATCCTGCCGTGCCTGCGCGCGGCGAAGCTGCCCTACCGCGCGGTGGAGATCGAATCGCTCGGGCAGCGGCCGGTGGTGCGCGACCTCCTCGCGCTCACCCGCGCGCTATCGCACCTCGCCGACCGCGTCGCGTGGCTCGCGCTGCTGCGCGCTCCGTGGTGCGGGCTCACGCTCGCCGACTTGTTCGCGCTCGGCTCGGGGGAAGAGGCACTCACGCCGTGGGAAGCGATGCATGACAAGGCGCGGCTCGCGTCCGTGTCCGCCGACGGCCGCGCGCGCCTCGAGCGCACGCGCGCGATCCTTGCGCGCTGCATCGCGGCAAGGCGCCGCGCAAGCCTGCGCGATTGCGTCGAGGGAGCGTGGCTCGCGCTCGGTGGCCCTGCGTGCGTGGAAAGTGCCCTCGATCTCGAGGAAGCGGACATCTACCTCGACCACCTGGAGGCGTCGGAGGAGGCCGGCGCCCTCGCCGACCTCGACGCGTTCGAGGGCTCCGTCGCGGACCTGTATGCATTGCCCGATATGTCCGCGCCGGATTGCCTGCAGGTGATGACCATCCACAAGGCGAAGGGCCTCGAGTTCGACACGGTCATCGTTCCCGGCCTCGCCGGCTGGGGCGGCAAGGACGACCGCAAGCTCTTCCTCTGGATGGAGACGCCGGAGTCGGAGCTACTCCTCGCGCCGATGATTTCCACGGGCTCCGAGAAGGATCCGCTCTACGAGCTCATCCGCGGCCTCGACAAGCGCAAGGAGGAGCACGAGATGGGGCGCCTGCTCTATGTCGCGGCCACGCGCGCGCGGCGCCGCCTGCATCTCCTCGGCGATGTGAAGTGCGGCCACGATGCCGTGGTGAAGGAGCCGCAGAGCCGGTCCCTGCTGGCGAAGCTGTGGCCGGTGGTCGGGGGAGAGTTCGCGCCGCCTGCCGAACGCCGCGCGCCCTCGAACGCAAACGCTCCGGTCGCGACCGTCAGGCAGGCCGAGCTTCGCCGCCTCAAGGGGCCACTTACCTACGAAAGTCCCGCTGCCGCGGCGTGGAATGCGCCGGCGGAAACGCGCGCCTACGACGACATCGAGTTCTCCTGGGTGGGCGATACCGCGCGGCGCGTGGGAAGCGTGGTACACCGCTGGCTGCAGCGCATCGCCGAGGATGAGGCGAAGGGATGGACGCGCACGCGCATCGAGCGCGAGCTCCCCGCGATCATGAACGAGCTCACCGCGCGCGGCGTGGTGGAGGGTGATCTCGCGACGGCCAGCTCGCGCGTGATCACGGCGCTGGCGAGCTCGCTCGAAGACCCGCGCGGCAAGTGGCTCCTCGGGCCGCAACGCAACGCTCGCAACGAGTACCGCATCTCTACCGTCATCGACGGCGTGCGCCGCGACCTCGTGATCGACCGCATGTTCGAGGATCTCGCGGGCGCCTGGATCGTGGACTACAAGACCAGCAGCCACGAGGGCGCGGACCTGGACCGCTTCCTCGCCGGCGAGGAAGGGCGCTATCGCCCGCAGCTCGAGCGCTACGCGACGGCTTCCGGCAAGCCGGGCGCGCGGCGCGCCCTCTATTTCCCGCTGCTGAAAGGATGGCGCGAATGGGCGTGATGCGATGGCTCGCGGCCGCGGCGGCTTCGGCGGCGGGCCTCGCCCTCGGCCAGGACCTCCTCAAGGATTCCCCGGCGAGCGATTGGCGCGATCTCGATCCCGAGAACACGCTCTACCTCGAGCTACCCGCGGGGCGCGTGGTGATCGAGCTTGCGCCCGCCTATGCGCCAGCGAACGCCGCGGCCGTGCGCAAGCTCGTGCGCGACAAGTACTTCGACGGCAGCTCTGTCATCCGCTCGCAGGACAACTATGTGGTGCAGTGGGCGCGTCCCGAGGAGGACGAGCGCGCGAAAGCCATGGCGAAGGTGAAGGTGACGCCCGAGTTCTCGCGGGCGATGGAGGCGAGGCTGCCGTTCACGCGGCTTGCGTATCCCGACACCTACGCGCCCGAGGTCGGCTTCTCCGAGGGCTTTCCCGTGGCGCGCGACCCGAAGCGCGAGAAGACGTGGCTCGTGCATTGCTACGGCTCGGTGGGCGTGGGCCGCGACAACGATGCTGATTCCGGCAACGGCTCCGAGCTCTACGCGGTCATCGGCCAGTCGCCGCGTGGGCTCGACCGCAACATCACGGTGGTGGGACGCGTGGTGCGCGGCATGGAGCTCTTCTCGGTGATGCCGCGCGGCTCGGGCAACATGGGCTTCTACGAGAAGCCGTCGGAGTGGATCGCGATCCGCTCCATGCGCGTCGCGGCCGACCTCCCCGCGGGAGAGCGCGTCGCCTTGCAGGCGCTGCGCACCGGCAGCCGCACATTCAAGGCGTACCTGGAATCTCGCGCGAACCGCCGGGAAGCGTGGTTCAAGGAGCCGATCGGGCGCCTCGGCGTGTGCAACGTGACGCTGCCGGTGCGCGAGAAGCCTCGCTAGGGCGAAACGCCGAGCTCGCGGCCAAGCTTCGCGACGGTATCCTTCAGCTCGGCCACTTCGCGCTGCAGTTGGTCGATGTTCGCCTTCATCGCCGCGAGCTCGCTCACGGACATCGCGTCGCCCGCGCCGGCCGAAGGTCCCGCGCCCGCCACGATCGCGGCCGTCGGCTTGCCGGACAGCAGGTGCACCCAGCGCGTTTCGCGCGCCCCCGGCTGCTTGGGCAATTCGCGTACCAGCGCGCCATCCCTGCGCTCGGCGAGCTCGTTCATGAATGCCTCGACCGAAAGGATGTCGCCGAACTTGTGCAGGCGGTCGCTGTTGATGCGCAGCTCCCCCGCGGTCTGCGGCCCGCGCAGGAACAGCACCG
>JBDTXQ010000049.1:0-10529 GCA_040006115.1 Usitatibacter sp. | reverse complement strand
GACCCACTTGCGCACGTCGCTGTCGAGGGAGCCGTGATGCAGGCCGATGAGGCCGGCCCATTCGGGGCGCGCCTCGAGGAGGCCCTGGTACCAGATCTCCGCCTGCGAGCGCACGTTGGTGAAGACGAGCGTCGAGCGCGAACCCTCGATCGCCTCGATCACATGGTCGAGCATCACCAGCCCCAGGTGCCCGGCCCAAGGAAACTTGTCGACGTCCGGCGGGATGAGCGTGTCCATGAGGACCTTCTTGTCGCTCACCCCTTTCACGACCCGCCGCACCGGGCTCAGGGCAGGGTCTGACCCCGGCACGAGTCTCTCCAACGCTTCCTGGATGTTCCCCAGCGTCGCCGACAGGCCCCATGTCCGCAGTTTCGGATTCCATCGACGCAGGCGCGCGAGGCCGAGCTCGGTCATCACGCCGCGCTTGTTGCCGAGGAGCTCGTGCCATTCGTCGACCACGACGAGGCGCAGGCTCGAGAGCTTCTCGCGCGCTTCGGCGCCGGAGAGCATGAGAGAGAGACTTTCCGGAGTTGTCACCAGCAGCGAGGGAAGCTTGCGCGCCTGGCGCGCGCGCTCCGCGCTCGAGGTGTCGCCGGTGCGCAACCCCACCGTCCACGGAAGGCCGAGGCCCGTCACCGCGCGATCGATGGAGAGCACCGTATCGGCGGCGAGCGCCCTCATCGGAGTGATCCACAGGACGCGCAGCGCAGGGGCCTTGGTGTCGACTTTCCCGCTTTCCCCAAGTTGCTCCTGCTCTTCGATCCACTCGGCTAACGGACCCAGGCTCGCGGCGAGGGTCTTGCCGCTGCCGGTCGCCGAGTGCACCAGGCCCGATTCGCCGTCGAGGTAGGCGCGCCACACCTCGCGCTGGAAATCGAAGGCCTGCCAGCCGTTGGCGGCGAACCACGATTCGAGCCGGTGGAGCGCCTGCGGAAAATCCCGTTTCACCGGACCGCGGTCTCGAGCGGAAGGGGCTTGCCCTCGCTCGCCGCGGGCGCGGGCACTTGAAGGATGCGCGCGAGCGTCGGAGCGATGTCGACGATCTCGACATGCCTGTCGACGCGCCCCGCGGGCACCCACGGCGGCCCGTAGATGAGGAGCGGCACGTTGGTGTCGTACGGGTGCGCCGAGCCGTGCGTCGTCACGTTGCTGCCCGAGCCGTACATCCAGTAGGGTTTGAGCCCCACCTGCAGGTCGCCGGAGAGCTCGCGGTTCCACGCATTGCGCATCGAATCGAAAGACGGCGCACCCGCGCGGCTGCCACTCTCCAACTCGGCGCGCGTATAGACCTCCTCGACGCCGCGCTCTCCGAGGAGGAGCTTGCGCGCGTCGTCGGAGAGCGCGGCGAGCGCGATGCCCTTTTGCGCCATGAGCTGCCGGTTCAACACCACCGCCTGCGCCGACATCGCGAGCGCCCACGTCCCCTCGCCGTACTTCTTCGCGAGCCCCGCGTTGAGCCGCGCGAGCAGCTGGGCCGAATTGACCCGCCCGGCGTCGCGTCCGATCGAGAGGCTGAATTCCGGAGCCGGCATGAAGCCGTGGTCCGCGGTGAGGAGCGCCACGTAGTTGTCGCGCCCGATCGCGGTGTCGATGTCGTTGAGGAAATCCTGAAGCATGCGATCGAGGTAGAGCGTGTGATCATGCGACATTCGCGACTCCGCGCCGTAGGCGTGGTTGATGTAGTCGTGGGTGGACAGGCTCACGACGAGGATGTCGGGCGCATCGTCGCGGCCGAGCGCTTCACCGGCGAGCGCGGCGCGCGCGAAGGCGAGCGTGAGATCGTCCCCGAAGGGCGTGGCCATGAGCTCGCCATAGAAGAGCGGCCCGGGAGAATCCTGTCCCTGCCCCAGCGTCCGGGGGAGCTTCCCGCCCTTGGCGAACCACGTGCGCTCGTCGGGAACCGAGCGCGCATAGGCCGATTCCCCCAGAAGCGGTTTCCATTCCTGGTGGAAATACGCGTCGGCCGCCTTCCTCGCGTCGAACTCCTGCACCCACTTCGGATGCTCCTTCATGTAGTACGTGGTCGAGGCGAACCGGCCGGTCTGGGCCTGGTACATGTACGCGGTCCCGGACTTGCCCGCCGGCAGGATTGCGCCGCGGTCCTTGCCGGACACTGCGATCACTTTCGAGCGCGCGTCCACGCGCTTCAGCACGTCGCCGAGAGACTCGACCTTGAGGTTCTTCGGGCTCGTGCCGTCGAGCTTGTTGGTCTTGTGGCCGATGTAGGTGGCGGAGGTGTCGCCGGCGCAGTACTCGCGCTCGCCGGTCTCGGGATTGCGCCAGTCGTTGGCGATGATGCCGGTGCGATGCGGATAGGCGCCGGTGAGGATCGTCGCGTGGCCGGGTGCGGTTTGCGTGACCGCGTGGTTGTAGTGCGCGTCGGAGAACCATGCGCCGTGGTCGAGGAAGCGCTTGAAGCCGTCGGGGGCGAGCTGGTCCCAGTACTCCACCACCTGGCGCTGCGGGAAACCGTCGACCACCAGCACCACCACGAGCCGCGGCTTGCCGCCCGAGACCGGCGCCGCGACGGTGGCCTTGTTGGCACAGCCCGCCACCAGGGCGAGCGCGGCGCCGAAGAGCGCGAGCGCCGAGCGAAGGAGAGCGCGCCGCAATGCGTCCATGGAAGGTCTCATCGGAAGGCAGCCTGTGATTCTTTCACGAATCCGGCCAGATTTCCCGCGCCGTGCAAAGGGTATTCGCGTGGATCGCCACCGAATCTTCGATATCGCGCGCGTAGCCCCCGGCCATGGCGATGGCGACCGGGACGCCGCGGGCGTGCAGCGTGCCGAGCACGTGCTGGTCGCGCCGCCCCAGCCCACTCTTGGTGAGCTTCAGGCGTCCGAGACGATCGTCCTCGTAGGGATCCGCCCCGGCAAGGTAGATCACGAGCTGCGGGCGCGAGCGCTCGAGCGTCTCGTCGAGGCCGCGCTCGAGGTGCCACAGGTACTCGTCGTCGCCGGTGCCGTCGGCGAGGTCGATGTCGAGGTCGCTCGCCTCCTTGGCGAACGGGAAGTTGCGCGCCCCATGGATCGAGAACGTGAACACCGTATCGTCGCCGCGGAAGATCGACGCGGTGCCGTTGCCCTGGTGCACGTCGCAATCGACGATGGCGATGCGCTGCAGGCCCGCCTCCGCCTGCATGGCGCGCGCGGTGATGGCGGCGTCGTTGAAGACGCAGAAGCCCTCGCCGCGATCGCGGAAGGCGTGGTGGGTGCCGCCCGCGAGGTTGGCGGCCCAGCCACGAGTCAACGCCTCGCGCGCCGCGGCGAGGGTGGCCCCGCTCGACTGGCGCGAGCGGCGCACCATGCGCTCGGACCACGGGAAGCCGATCGCTCTCTGCTCCTTCGCGTCGAGCGCGCCCGCCACGACGCGATCCAGATACGCCGGGCAATGCGCGCGTGTGATCTCGACATCGCTCGCTTCGGCGGGCACCCGGAACTCGTCCTCGGCGAACGCGTCGGACTCGAGCAGCCTCTGGCGCAGCCGCGCGTATTTGCCCATCGGAAAGCGGTGATGAGCCGGGAGCGGGAGGACGAAGACGTCGCTGTAGAAAAGGGCCATGGACGCCCCCATTTTCCCACGCAACGCACTCCCCCATGCCCTTCGCCTACTACGACAAGCTCGACGCCGCCGGCAAGCGCACCTATCGCAAGAGCGATGGCATCCGGCGCATCGCGGTGCCGGACCTCGAGCCCCTCTCGGCCATCGCGCGCGATATCGGGGCGGCGCTGGAGCCCGGCGATCGCGCGGCCGTCGAGCGCTCTTGCCAGTCGCTGGTGGACGGCCTCAACGCGCGGCTCGCGGCGCCGCCCGCGGCGGTGCGGGTGCTCGAGCGCCGCCCCGCCGACGGCAGCGGCGAGCTACAGGGACTCTACGAGCCCGATGAGGTGACGGGCGGCGTGGCGCGCATCAGCGTTTGGATGCGCACCGCCCAGCGCGTGCAGGTGGTCAAGTTCCGCACCTTCCTGCGCACGCTGGTGCACGAGGTCTGCCATCACCTCGACTACGAGCACTTCAAGCTCGCGGAGAGCTTCCACACCGAAGGCTTCTACGCGCGCGAATCCGCCCTCATGCGCGAGCTGCTGGGGGAGCCTCCGCGGGAGCCGTAGCCGCCGCGAGCCACGGGACGCGCATTCGCGCCTGCGCGAGCGCCGCGTCGGGCGTGTCGAACACGACATGGCCGAAGGTGTTGAGCGCGAACCATCCGCGACCGTCCTCTGGGTCGCGCCGGTACTCCTCGAATCCGAAGGTGCCATCCTCGCGCTCGAACACGTCGACGCAATGGTCGCCGGGGTCGTTCTCGATCGAAGTGACGACGCGCGGCTTCACGAACGCCTCCCGCCACATGACGACTTCGTCAGGGTCCGCGCCGAGCCTTGCGCGAAGCTCTTCGCTCCCCGCCGCGAAGCCGAGGCGCTCGAGGAGGCGCGTCGAGCGGAAATTCGCGCGCTTCGCCACTGCGGTAAAACGCGTGACGCCGTAGCGGACCGCAAGCTCGTGGAGCATCGTCTGCACCGCCCGCCGCGCGAGGCTGCGACCCCAGTGCGCGCTGGCGAGCTCATAGGCGATGCCGGCGCTCCCATCCGCGCGCACGGTGGCCTGGACATAGCCGATGAGCTCCGACGAAGGCAGGCGAATCACCCAGTTCAGCCACTGCTCGGCTCCGTCGGCGGAGCGGCGCGTCTCGAGCTTCGCGAAGCGCTCGCGCAGCCGCTCGAGCGACACGGGTGGAGCGTTCTCGTAGGCGTAGATCGCCGGATCGCTCAGCACGGCGAACATTTCCCCGGCGTGCGCCGCGGTCTGCGGCTCCAGGGTGAGTCCCGGCGCGGCGAGCGCTCGCATCCGCGCTTGCGCGGCTACTTTGCGGGAGGCGCCAACCCGGCCTTCACAATCGTGGGCGCGGCCTCGGCCGATGCGAGGAATCGAATCAGCGCGCGGGCCGCATCGGGCTCCCGCGCCTGGCTGGTGATCGCCCCCGCGAACGAGAATCCCGGCTGGAGCTCGGCCGGAATCGCGCCGACGAAGGTGACACCCGGCACGTGGATGAGCTCGCTCACCTGCTGGAAGCCGAGCTCGGCCTCGCCGCGCGCGACCACCGCCGCGACCGGCTCGCCCGAGGGCGGCCCGCGCACCTTGCGGCTCTTGCCCGCGACCTGGTCCGCGACGCCCAGCTTCGCGAACATCGTCCTCGAGATGTAGGTGCCGCTCCCGCTATCGGAGTACGCGATCGACTTCGCCGCGAGGAGCGTGCTGCGGAATGCATCGACGCTGGCAATGTCGGGCTTGGCGGCTCCCTCGCGCACCACCATGCCGATCTGCGAGCGGGCGAGCTCGACTTTGCTGTCGGCGCGCACCAGCCCGCGCTTCGCGAGCTCGTCGGCAGCGCCGCCATCGAGGATCACAACATCCGCGCTCTCGCCGCGCGCGAGGCGCGCCGGGATCGCTTCGGGAGAGTCGCCCATCGACGGCCCGCGCGTCGTGACGAGGCGGTGCCCGCTCGCGCGCTCGAAGGCCGGCGCCAGCTCGGAATAGACCCCGTGGAAGCCCGCGGAAATCATCACGTGCACTTCGGCGGCCGATGCCGCGCCCACCAACGACACGACGGCGACGCCGAGCGTCGACAACGAGCGAGCTAAAGATCTGGCGTTCATGCGGATCCTTCAGGGTTTTCGCCATGGTACTCAAATGGCGCCCTTCCGCGTTTGACCCGCCCCTCCTGCCCCGCGCAGACTACGCGCAACCCGGGAGGCGCTAGTGACCGTCACTGAGCTACGCAAGGAATTGGAGCAGATGGAAACCGAGGGGCGCGGAATTTGCCCGGTGGTCGTCCAGGTTGCCACTCAGGATGGCGGCCGGGAATATTGCGAGACATCGACCGTGCGGACACTCGCCGCCGACCCGATGCACGCGCCGGATTTCGACAAGGGGAGCGTCATCGTGTTGGTTGAGTAGCCCGCTAGCCGGCGCCTAGTTCCCTCACCGGCCGGACTTCAATGGTGCCGATCCGGGCCGGTGGAATTTTCGCCGCAATGCGGATCGCCTCGTCCAGGTTGACGGCGTCGATGAGATAGAACCCCGCGAGTTGCTCCTTGGTCTCGGCGAACGGACCGTCGGTCACCGCCACCTTGCCGTTTCGCACCCGCACGGTCGTTGCGATGGAGGCGGGCTGGAGCGCTTCCCCGCCGAGCATCTGGCCGTCCTTGCGAAGCTCCTCGCCGCATGCGATGCACTCGCTATCCGGCACGGCACGCAGCGACTGGCCTTCGAGATAGACGAGACAGGCGTATTTCATGGATTCCCCCGCGATGAGTTCTTCGGCATGGTAGTCGCCTCAGGGCATCGGCTGGGGGACGATCACGATCCAGCCCAGGCCGAACTTGTCGTTGAGCATGCCGAACGCTTTCGAGAAGAACGTCTTGCCGAGCGCCATCTTCACTTCGCCGCCTTCGGCGAGCGCGTTGAAGAGGCGTTTCGCATCGGCCTCGTTCGCCGCGTTGAGGGTGAGCGAGAAGCCGGCGAATTGCGTCTTGCCCTTGGCGTAACCGTCCGTGATCATCACCACCGAGTCGCCGATGTGCAGGCTCGAATGCATGACCTTGTCGCCGCTGTTGGGCGGCAGCGTGCCCGGAGGCGGCTGTTCCGGCGCCTCCTTGTTGCGCATGATCATCTCGACCTTGGCGCCGAGCTTCTGCTTGTAGAACTCGATGGCTTCCTCGGCGCGGCCGTTGAAGTCGAGGTACGGTTGGATGGTCGCGGTCATTGCTCTTTCTCCCTTGGGTGACTGTTGACGGATTTGCTCGACGCCTTATGCGGCACGCCGTGGACTTCGAGGTCCCTGCATGGACGAACTTCGACGGCTCCCAGGGATGCGCCCGGAATTCGCGAGGCGACCTGGATGGCTTCGTTCAGGTCGCGCGCCTCGACGAGGTAGAAGCCGGCCACCATCTCTTTCGTTTCCATGTAGGGGCCGTCGGTGAGCGCCATGCGGCCGTGGCGGATACGCACACAGGCCGATGCCGAGGGCGATTGCAGCGCTTCCGCCTCGATGAAATGCCGGCTCTCGAGGATTTCCTCGTTGAATTCGAGGTGGCGCGCGTTGAGCGCGCTACTTTCCGCCTCGGGAAGGGCCGCGAGCTCCTGTTCGTCCATGTAGATGAGGCAGAGATATCTCACTGTCACTCCCTTGGTTGCGTCCCTATCCTCGAGTCGAATGGCCGGAGGCGATTTCGACAGGCTCGCGGCAAATATTTTCTCCCGCCGGATCAACGCCCTGCGGGACCGGAATCCGCGCCCGTCCGCCTGTGGGAAAATCGGCGCGATGGATATTCGCCGCACCGTCGATGAAATCTACCGCGCCGAATCGCGCAGGGTGCTGGCAACCCTCATCCGGCAGCTCGGCGACTTCGACGTTGCCGAGGAAGCGGTTCACGAAGCGTTCGTCGCCGCGGTCGAGCAATGGCCGAAAGACGGCGTGCCAGAGAATCCTCGCGCCTGGCTCATCTCCACGGGGCGCTTCAAGGCGATCGACCGCCTGCGCCGCCGCTCGAAATGGGACGTGCCGCTCGAGGATGTCGTGGACCAGGTCGAGGCGATCCCGGACAGCGCGAGCACCGAAGGCAACGAGGGCCTCGAGGACGATCGCCTGCGCCTCATCTTCACCTGCTGCCATCCGGCGCTTGCCCCCGAGGCGCAGGTCGCGCTCACCTTGCGCGAGGTCTGCGGCCTCACCACGGAGGAGATCGCGCGCG
Source organism: Usitatibacter sp. (assembly GCA_040006115.1). Taxonomy (GTDB): domain Bacteria; phylum Pseudomonadota; class Gammaproteobacteria; order Burkholderiales; family Usitatibacteraceae; genus Usitatibacter. Next base: position 2,781 of record JBDTXQ010000049.1, on the reverse strand, counting down.
CGCATCTCGTGCCGGTGCCCACCATCGCGCAGCGCATCGTGCGCGCCAAGTCCAAGATCCGCGACGCGCGCATCCCTTATGAGGTGCCCGGCCGTGGCGAGCTTGGCGAGCGCCTGGAGAACGTGCTGCGCGTGATCTACCTCGTGTTCAACGAGGGCTATCTCGCCTCGTCGGGCGAGTCCCTGACCCGCCATGACCTTTCCGGCGAGGCGATCCGGCTGGGAAAGCTCCTGGTCGAGCTGCTGCCCGAGGCCGAGGCGGTCGGGCTCCTGGCGCTCATGCTGCTGCACGACGCGCGGCGCGCGGCCCGTACCTCGGAAACGGGGGAGATCATCCTCCTCGGCGACCAGGACCGCGCGTTATGGAATCGCGACCAGATCGCCGGCGCCATCACGCTCGTGGAAGGCGCGCTCACGTCGCAACGATTCGGGCCGTACGCCGTGCAGGCGGCCATCGCGGCAGTGCACGCCGAGGCGGCCGACACCGAATCGACGGATTGGGGCGAGATCGTCGCCCTCTACGATGTGCTCCTGCGCATCGATCCGTCGCCCGTGATCGAGCTGAACCGCGCGGTGGCCGTGGCCATGCGCGACGGCCCCGAAGCCGGTCTCGTCCTCATCGACGCGATCCTGGACCGTGGCGACCTGGGCGAATACCACCTCGCCCACGCCGCGCGGGCCGATTTTTCCCGGCGCCTGGGACGCACCGGCGACGCGCGGCACTCCTACGAGAAGGCCCTGGCGCTCACGCAGCAGCCCTCGGAGCGCCGCTTCCTCCAAGACCGCCTCTCCGCCCTCGAAAAATAACTTTCTCGGGCCTGTCGAAGCAGGCTCCCGCCATTCGATTACCTCGCAGGAAACACCTTTCAGAGAAACTCCAGGAGATGAAGATGCGATTCATGGTCATGGTGAAGGCGACGAAAACCTCGGAAGCCGGCGTCCTTCCCGACGCGAAGCTGCTTGCGGACATGGGCAGGTTCAACGAGGAGCTGGCGACGGCGGGCGTCATGCTGGCGGGCGAAGGGCTGCAGGCGAGCTCCAAGGGCGCGCGCGTGAAGTTCTCTCGTGACAATATGCGCACCGTGGTCGACGGCCCGTTCCCGGAGACGAAGGAGCTGGTGGCCGGCTTCTGGATCTGGAAGGTGAAGTCGAAATCAGAGGCGCTCGATTGGGTCCGGCGTTGCCCGAGCCCCTTCCCCGGCGAGGAGTGCGAGATCGAGCTGCGCCAGATCTTCGAGGCCGAGGATTTCGGCGCGGAGTTCACTCCCGAGGAACGCGCGCGCGAGGAGCGCATGCGCAAGCAGATAGCCGGAAAGAAGTGAGCGCGACGATGTGGAATGTGTTTGGCCGGCTTCCCTTCGCTCCGGTGGCGGGTGCGGGGGGAAGCCCTCCTCGAACCTCCGACTCCAAGCCGAAGTCAAGGGCTCGCGGACCTGAAAAGTCAGCTGCGCCAAGCCGCAGGCGCGCTATTCACCCTCGAGGCGACGCGTGAGAGTTCCCGCCTCGTCGAAGTACAGGATGAGCGTGCCGCCCGGATAGGCCAGCGGTGCCTGGTTCGCGGAGCTGCGCTTGGTGAGCTGCACCCAGACTCGCCACTGCTTGCCTTCATGCTCGGGCTTGAACTTGCACGGCGTCTCGGCGGTGCAACGGGCCTTGAGGTAACGCTTCGCAGCTTCGACGGCCGAAGTGTCGTCGGTAATTCGCGGCACATCCGCGCCAGATGCCACGGCCACCGGAAACAGAACCGCAGCGAGAACGGCCAATAAGCCCTTGATCGACACGACCGGGCTATTTCTTGGGCGATGCGGGCCGGGCCCGCGCCGCGGAGTTCGCGGCCACCGCGGACTGGATCAACAGCTTGAAGGCGGCCTCGCCAAGCTTTTCCCCTTCGCGAATGTCGATGGCTCGGCGCGTATTCCCCTCGAGACTCGAGTTGAACAGCTTCCGGGGATCCTTGAGGGAGGCGCCGCGGGCGAAGGTCAGCTTCACGACCTGCTTGTACGATTCCCCCGTACAGACGATGCCGTCATGGGACCAGACCGGAGTCCCCATCCACTTCCATTCCTCCTGGATCTCTGGGTCCGCGTCGTGGATGAGCTGGCGAACCCGGGCGAGCGTCTCGCCGCGCCAATCCCCCAGCTCCTTGATCCTCTTCGTGATGTTCTTCGAAGCGGCCGCGCTGCTCGGGGCACGTTTTGCCGTCATGCTGAAGCTAGACCCTTGGCTCCACGGGATACAACGCTGGAAACTTGGGTACAGTCACAACAACTTCGTATTGCGCGCCGTCCACGATGATGGGGATGCGCTGCTTCCCGGCTTCGACGGCGGCTGCGTGAGCCGCGGGGGCTCTCAGAAACGGCTTCCGAAAATTGCTCGGATCGTTCTGGGCGGACGCAATGTCGAGTTCGGCGACACGAATGGACGAGCGCGACTGCGAGATGCCACAAATTGCGACGCTGACAACCAGGACAGCCACGATAATCAAGTTTCGCACGATGCCTCCTATGCCGACTAACGTTTGACGTCTCCTCGATGGCCCTACATGCCCACGTCGTAGAAGAACTCCTCGCGGACAATCTTCCCATCCCGTACGTAGTACAGACCAACTTCATCCATCTTCATCCTGTTGCCGCTCGGCTTGTTCGTGACGTCGTACTGAAACCCCACAACGAACTTGTCGTCATGCGGCCAGGGACCGGTGACTGAAGCAGAGTGAATTTCGTGATTGGCTCGCCACCACTCACCCTTTGCCTTGACGGCCGCAAGCCCTTTCGCTTCTCGT
>JBDTXQ010000048.1:0-10542 GCA_040006115.1 Usitatibacter sp. | reverse complement strand
GCATCGTGCGGCCCGTTTTTTATGGCGATGGCACTCCCCTCGGATTCCTGCCCCTACGCGCGGGCGAAGGGGGCTTGAGCGTCGTCGTGGACGGGCGCTGGCCGTGTGGTCGACATCATGGATGTATGGACTTGGAGCTACTGATCCGCTTGCTGCTCGGCGCCCCAACCGGAGGTACGGAATGTTGAGAACAAAGGCGTCAGCGGTCCTCTTGCTGTTCTTCGTGTCGGGCCTGTGTGGGCTGATTTACGAATCGGTGTGGACTCACTACGTGAAGTTGTTCCTCGGACACGCGGCCTATGCGCAGACGCTCGTGCTCGTGGTCTTTGTCGGCGGCCTCGCCCTGGGATCGTACCTTTGCGCACGGGTGGCGGAGCGCATCGCCAATCCCCTGCGCGTTTACGCGGCGATAGAAGGCGCGATCGGCGCCATCGCCCTTGTATTCCATCCTGTATTCCTGGCCGTGATCGAATGGGGCTATCGATCGTTGCTTCCTTCGGCTTGCGAGCCGGGAGCCACATACTGCTTGCCGCAGTGGGCCCTGGCCGCGGCGCTGCTAGCGCCTCAATCGATACTTCTCGGGGCGACATTCCCGTTGATGAGCTCAGCGGTCCTTCGCATGACGCGAGAGGACCCGGGTCACCAGATCTCCGCCCTCTATTTTCTGAACAGCCTGGGCGCCGTGATGGGCGTGCTGGCCTCCGCGTTTCTCCTGATTCCCTCCATCGGATTGCCCGGCTCGCTGATGACCGCAGGCGGCGGCAACATCGCCGTGGCGCTCGTAGCGTGGTCCCTGTCCGCAGGCATGCCGCGACGACTCGATTTGCTCCCGCAAGCCGAGGTCGCGGGACAACCGATGGGCGACCGCAAGCTGCTCGGCATCATGCTGGGTGCCGCGCTCCTCACGGGACTCTCCTCATTCATCTACGAGATCGCCTGGGTGCGGATGCTCTCGCTGGTGCTCGGCGCATCGACGCACGCGTTCGAACTGATGCTCGCGAGCTTCATCCTCGGCCTCGCATTCGGAGGCCTGTGGATTCGCGGCCGCCTCGATTCGTCCGAGGATCCCGTGAGGCTGCTGGGCATGATCCAGATGGTGATGGGGGTCCTGGCCGCGCTCAGCATCCCGATCTACAACGGCTCCTTCGACCTGATGGCCTGGCTTCTCTCGGCGTTGCAGCAGAGCGAAGCCGCTTTCGTGCTCTTCAACTTGAGCTCGACGTTGATCGCGCTTCTGGTGATGCTTCCGACGACGTTTTGTGCCGGAACCACCTTGCCGCTGGTCACGTATCGCCTGCTGCGCTCGTCATGCGGGGAGCGCGCGCTCGGCCTGGTCTACTCGGTGAACACCGCCGGATGCGTGCTCGGCGTGGTGATCACGGTCCACTTCCTGCTGCGCGCGTGCGGCCTGAACGCCACTCTCCTGATCGGCGCCCTGATCGACGTGGGGCTCGGAGCCTTCCTGCTCATCTTCGCGACCGCGGGCCCGAGGGCGCGCATCGCCCCGGCACTGGCCGGAATCGGGATGCTGGCGGCCATCGCCCTCGCTTTCCAGATCGACGTCCGGCGCTCGTCATCGGGCGTTTTCCGCACCGGGCAGGCTCGGCTATCCCCCGCCGACAAGATCGTTTTCCACCGGGATGGGAAGACGGCCACGGTCGATGTGCTCGAAAGCGGAGGAACGCGCGCCATCCGGACGAATGGAAAGACGGACGCGGCCCTGATTGTCGACTCGAAGGGCCCTCCGACAGGTGACGAATACACCATGGTGATGCTGTCCGCGCTGCCGCTCGGCCATCGTCCCGACGCGCGCACCGCGGCTGTCATCGGCCTGGGCTCGGGAATGTCGACTTCGGTCCTTCTCGGATCGCGTTCGCTGCAGCGGGTAGACACCGTGGAGATCGAGCCGGCGATGGTCGAAGGAGCGCAGTTCTTCAGGCCCATCGTCGATGCCGCGTTCACCGATCCGCGCAGCCACATCGTGATCGACGACGCGAAGTCGTACTTCGCCCGCGGGCACACGCGCTACGACATCATCGTGTCGGAACCGTCGAATCCCTGGGTGAGCGGCGTCGCGTCGCTATTCACTGAAGAGTTCTACGCGCGCCTCGCGGAATACCTCAACGAGGGTGGCGTGCTGTCGCAATGGGTGCACACCTACGAGATGGATTCGGCGACCCTGGCCTCGATCTTGAAGGCGGTCTCGAAGACTTTCCCCGATTTCGAGGTCTATTCCACGATCGACGCGGACATCATCCTCATTGCCCGGAAAGGGGGGCCGGCGGGACGGTTCGATCCGCGCGCGCTCGAGTTTCCCGCGCTGCGCGCGTCGCTCGAGCGCCTGAAGATGGCGGATGTCGACGTCATCGCGCACCGAAGGGTCGCCGCGTGGAAGGCCATCGAGCCCCTCATGCGCACGTTTGCATTGCCCGCAAACTCCGATTATCTCCCGGTCGTGGAAAACCGGGCGGCCAAGACCCGGTTCACCCGCGAAAGAGCGAATGTCCTCATCGAGCTGGCGGCAGCCCCCGTGCCGATCCTGGAGATGGTCGACGCGACGCATCCAGCGGCCGGCCCCCCCCGCGACGCATCGCCCGTTGCCATTTCGGAAACGGGGCCGCTGCAGGCCTGGGGGATCTATCGCGCGCTCCTGGGAGAAGACAAGGAAACACTCAGCTTTGCTCCGGGGTCGCGGTCTTCATCCGCAATTGTGGTGCGGTCGTGGGCGATCAACTGCCGTTCGGACCTGCCATTCGAGCATCTCTTGCCTCACCTCCTGGCGGTGGCGGAGGCGACCAATCCGTACTTGCCCGCGGACGCGGCGAAATCGATGTGGTCCTGGATATCCTCCTCGAAATGCGGACGTCGGCTGCCGGCGGACGACGCGCGCTGGCTGGCGCTGCTCGATGCCATAGCGCAGCGCGATCCCGAGCGCATGGTCTCGACCGCAATGGCGATCGCTCCGGTGAGCGACGCCTCCGGCAAGGACCTTGTCGTGACCGCCGCGGCGACCGGGTACGTATGCATGGGTGAATATCGCAAGGCTAAAAAACTGATCGATGATTATTCGGGCCCCATGAACACTCACCTGTTCTACTTGCTCGCCTTGTCAAGGCCCGCCAATCCCCCGACAAAACTCTCCGGGCCATGCATCCGAAGATGAAGCTCGATCAGTTGGGGCGCCAGACGTTGGCCTTCAACGGCTGGCCATTCGACAGGTAGGTGAGGAAGAACTCGATCTGGTTCAGCTCTTCGAAGCCCGCGGGAAAGGGCGCGGCGCCCATCAGCTCGAGGCACTCGCGTATGCGCGACTGCAGCATCACGGGCTTGCCGGCGCGGATCACGGGCCAGTGGGTCGCCTGGCCGATCGCCGGCGAGAGCGACATCTCGCCGTAGCGCTTGCCCGCGCTCTGCACATGGCACGACGCGCACGCGAAGTTGCGCTGCCCCAAGCGCGTGTAGTACAGGCGCCGGCCCTGCTCGAATTGTTCCTGCGCCGCCGCGGGCACGAGCACCTTGACCTTCTGTCCGTCGGCGAGTGATCGAACGTACGAGGTCACGACTCCCATCGTGGCCGGATCGGCGGGCCCGTAGAGCGGTTGCCCGTGGGTCTTGAGGCATTGGTTCACCGCCATCTCGAGCGTGATGACGCGCTTCAATCTCGAGTCGTATTGCGGATAGTTCTGCGCGATGCGCCGCCCGCCGTTCGGGAAGCACGACGCGAGCGTGCTTCCGTCACGGAATTTCGCGCTCCAGAGCTTCCGGCCGGCCTCGATCGCAGCCACCCCTGCGTCTGCGTTCTCCTCGATCTTCGCGCGCAGCTCCGGATCGAGGGCCGCGGAGCCCAGCGCGTAATCGGCGGGCTTCAGGTCGGGAAGCTCACGCAGCAGCCTCGCGGCGAGTTTGCTTCTCACCGCCTCGGGCGCCGCGAGCGCGTCCCCGGAAGCCAAGCAGAGGAACGCGAATGAAGCGCGGATGAACATGCTCCAGCCCTTGCTCAATGTTCGCGCATCTCGATCCATGGCCCGACGACCTGTGAGCTTGTATACGTTCATCGCCGAATCAGGGAAGCGAATGGAGGAAATCCACCAGGCGGTCGATCTCGGCCGCGTCGAGCAGGCGATGGCGGCCGAAGGGCGGCATGACGGTATCGGGATTCGCGAGCATCGGATCGACAAGGGACGCGCGCAGTGCCTTCTTGCCGAGCTCGCGCATGCGCGCGCCCTCGAGGCGCGGTCCCAAATCGGCGCGCGTCGCCGGCCCCACGCCATCCGGAATCTGGTGGCAAGCGATGCAGTGGCCCTTGTCGGCGCGCACGAAGAGATCGAGGGCAGGCATTTGCGCCGCGCCATTGAAGGCGTTAGCGCAGGCGAGGACCGCGGCGGCTCGTCGCATCAAGTGATCTTGAGCGCCTTCTCGGCGGCGCGTTCGTTTTCGAGCAGCGAGCGCAGCTCGCGCAGGCGCGATTCCGCGATCGACATCTCGTAGAAATCGCTGCCGCGCGTCTGCTTCACGGCGAGCTCGAGCTGGTCGACGGCGGCGGCGAGGTTGCCCTTGCGGAAATACGCCTCGCCTTGCGAGCGGTGCTGCGCGATGCGCCTCCCGGAGGCTTCGAAGGCGCGAGCCTGCAGCTCGTAGAGACGCGCGTCGTCCTGCACGGTGCGCAGCCTCTCCTCGAGGTCGGCGAGCACCTCCTTGGGCTGGCCCGTCTGCAGGAGCTCGTCGAGGTAGGCGTAGGCGAGCGCTCGATAGCTCGGGTTCCTCTTCAGGGCCGCGCGGTAGATGGAGAGCGCTTCGTCGTGGCGGCCCATGTCGGCCTTGAGCTGGCCCGCGAGGATCTCGAACGCGGGGTGGGGCGGCACGGCGATTCCCATCACCGGGAGTGCCCGCGCCTCGATCCGGGACGCGCGGATGGTTTCGAGCGTCTTCCAGGCACCGTCCAGGTCGCGAGCGCGGCGCTGGGCGAGGGCGAGGCCGTAGATCTCCTCGCGCGGGCGCAGCACGCCCTTGTCCTCGAGGATGGTGCGGAAGAGCGCCACCGCCTCGGTGCCCGAGCCCGTGTTGGCGCGAAGCCGCGCGCGCGCGAGGCGGTACTCGAACGAGTCGGGCACCATCCTCGCGGGCGTGTCCTCGAGGCGCCCCTGCATGTCGGCGATGCGCTCTGTGGTGAGCGGGTGCGTGCGCAGGTACGAGGGCGCGCCCTTGAGTTCGTTCAAGCGATTGGAGCGCAGCAGCCGCTCGAAGAGGGTGGCCATGCCGCGCGGGTCGAAGCCAGCGCGGTCGAGGAGCGTCAAGCCTACCCGGTCGGCCTCGCGTTCGTGGTCGCGCGTGTAGTCGATCTGGTTCTGGATCTGCAAGGCACTGGCGGTGGCGACCGCGGCCTCGGTGATCTGGCCCGATTGCGAGCCGCCGCCGCGCGAAGCGAGAATGGCAAGGGCGAGCGCCGCAAGCGAGGTCCACTGGGTGCGGGAGGCGCCATGCACCATGCGCGCCTGGTGCTTCTGGAGGACGTGCGCGAGCTCGTGCGCCATCACGCCGGCGAGCTCCGACTCGTTCTGGGTGAGGAGGATCAGCGCCGTGTGCACGCCGATATGCCCGCCGACGAGCGCGAAAGCATTCACGCTCTCGTCCTGCACGACGAAGAAATCGATGTCCTTGCGCGAGCCCTCGGCTACCGAGAGCAGGCGCGCGCCCAGCGAGGAGACGTAATCCGACACCTCCGGATCGTCGAGGTACGCCGGATCGATGCGCACGTCGCGCATGATGCGGTTGCCGATGGTGCGCTCCTGCTGGTCCGAGAGCGAGGCGGAGGACGCATCGCCGAGGTCGGGCAGGCCTTGCGCCGGCGCCGGGAGCGCCACCAGGGCCATGAGGAGGGTTGCGATGAGGGGGCGGAGTCTCACTTAGGGGGCTTGGGTCGAACTGCTAATATCAAATTATGACGGAAAAACTCACTCACTTCGACGAACGGGGCGCGGCGCGAATGGTTGACGTCGCGGGCAAGCCCGAGACTCATCGGGTGGCGGTCGCCGCCGGGACGATCCGCATGCAGCCGGCCACCCTCGCCATCGTGCTCGCGGGCACCGCGAGGAAAGGTGACGTCCTCGGAGTCGCACGCATCGCCGCGATCCAGGCCGCCAAGCGCGCTTCCGACCTGATCCCGCTATGTCACCCGGTGCCGCTCACCTCGGTCGCCGTGGATTTCACGCCCGACGAGAAGAACGCGCGCATCGAGTGCCGCGCGAGGGTGGAGTGCACCGCGCGCACCGGGGTCGAGATGGAAGCGCTCACCGCGGTGCAGATAGGGCTCCTCACCATCTACGACATGTGCAAGGCGGTCGATCGTGGCATGACGATGGGCGAGATCCGCCTGGTCGAAAAGCACGGCGGGAAGTCGGGCTCCTACGTCGCCGCCTGAAGGCCCGCGGCCCAGAGCGCGAGGCCGGCCAAGCCCGCGGCGCCGATGACCGGGATCACCTCCACGCGTTTCGAAACCACCGCTACGGTGGCGATCGCGGCGATCGCCGCCGATGCCCAGTCGAAGCGGCCCGCGAAAGGCGCGCCCGGCAGGGAATGCGGCCACAGCACGTGCCACGCGAAGAACACCGCGAGGTTCACGATCACGCCCACCACGGCGGCGGTGACGGCGGTGAGCGGCGCGGTGAGCTTCACGTCGTCGCGCGTGCGCTCCACGAGGGGCCCGCCGGCGAGGATGAAGAGGAACGAGGGAAGGAACGTGAAGAACGTGGCGACGCACGCTGCCGCCACGCCCGCGGCGAAGAGCGCGCCCGGGCCAAGGATCTGCTTGGTCCATCCGCCCACGAAGCCCACGAACGCGACGATCATGATGAGCGGCCCCGGGGTCGTCTCGCCGAGCGCGAGCCCGTCGATCATCTGCGGCGCGGTAAGCCAGCCGTAGGTCCCCTCCGCGCCCTGCAGCACGTAGGGCAGGACGGCGTAGGCGCCACCGAAGGTGAGGAGCGCCGCCTTGGTGAAGAACCATCCCATCTGCGTGAAGTCGCCGCGCCAGCCGAACGAGAACGCGAGCGCCGCGAGCGCCACGCCCCACAAGGCGAGGAAAGCGAAGACGATCCTGGCAAGATGCAGCGCGGAGAAGCGCGCGTGGGTGGGCGTGGGCGTCGCGTCGTCGATCACGGCGGCGCCTGTGGCCACAGCGTTCGGGCGGTGGCCGGTGAGCGCGAAGACGCGCGGCGCGACGCGCCCGCCCAAGAGGCCGATCAGCGCCGCGACGAGGATCACGATGGGGAAGGGCACATCGGCCGCGAAGAGCGCCAGGAATGCGGCAGCGGCGATCGCCCACAGCACGAGGTGGTGCAGCGTGCGTGACCCGATGCGCCACGCCGCGGCCAGCACGATCGCCACCACCGCGGGCTTCACGCCGTAGAGGATGGCGGCGATCGCGGGCACCTGCCCGAAGCGCATGTAGATCCACGAGAGCGCGATGAGGATCGCGAGCGACGGCAGCACGAAGAGCGCCCCCGCGGCGATGCCCCCGCGCGTGCCGTGCAGGAGCCAGCCGATGTAGGTGGCGAGTTGCTGTGCCTCGGGACCGGGCAGCAGCATGCAGTAGTTGAGCGCGTGCAGGAAGCGCCGCTCCGAGATCCAGCGGAAACGCTCGACCAGCTCGCGATGCATGATCGCGATCTGGCCGGCAGGGCCGCCGAAGCTCACGAAGCCGAGCTTGGTCCAGAAGCGCAGGGCTTCGCGGAAGGTGGGCGCCGCGGGCGACGCGCTCAAGAGCTCACGTTCCAGCGCATGGCTGAGTTCATGGTACGCCCCATGTTAAAATCCGCGTCCCGCCGAAGAGACGAAAATTCATGCAAGCCTTCGATCGCGAGCTCGACGTTCGCGGCCTCAACTGCCCGTTGCCCATCCTGCGGGCCAAGAAAGCCCTGGGCGACCTCACCGGGGGGCAGGTGCTCAAGGTGATTGCGACCGACCCCGGCTCGGTGAAGGACTTCCAGGCCTTCTGCAAGCAGACCGGCAACGAGCTCCTGTCACACTCCGAAGGCGCCGAGTTCACCTTCTTCATGAAGAAACGATAAGTCGTACCTGACACGACTTTTTAGTCCAGGAACAAATCCTGGAAGAGCGGCACGCCGGGCGTGACCGCGTAGTGTTCGAAGTCCTTCACGCCGGCCTTCTTCAGCACCTCCTCGTCGATATAGAAATTTCCCGTATTGGCGCGCGCGTCGCTGGTGAGGATCACGTGCGCGGCGTCGGCCATGATGTCGGCGGTGCGGCTCGCACGCAGGATCGCCTCGGGGAAATGCACCTCCACGGCGGCGGTAGCGATGGTGGTGCGCGGCCACAGCGAATTCACCGCGATCCCTTGCTCCTTCAGCTCCTCCGCCATGCCGAGCGTGCACATGCTCATGCCGTACTTCGACATCGTGTAGGCGACGTGCCCCGCGAACCACTTGGGCTTCATCGAGAGCGGCGGCGAGAGCGTGAGGATGTGTGCGTTGGACGACTTTTGCAGGTGCGGGATCGCCGCCTGCGAGCAGAGGAATGTCCCGCGCGCGTTCACGCCAAGCATGAGGTCGAAGCGCTTGGCGGGCGTGGCCATCGTGGGCGTGAGGCTGATGGCGCTCGCATTGTTCACCAGGATGTCGAGACCGCCGAAGGTCTTCGCGGCGAGATTCACCGCTTTCACGATGGCTTCCTCGTCGCGAACGTCGAGCTGGATCGCGAGCGCCTTGCCGCCGGCTTTCTGGATCTCGGCCGCCACCGTGTGGATGGTGCCCTCGAGCTTGGGGTGAGGATCGCTCGTCTTGGCGGCGACCACGACGTTGGCGCCGTCCCTCGCGGCGCGCAGCGCGATCTCGCGCCCGATCCCGCGCGAGGCCCCGGTGATGAAGAGCGTCTTGCCTGAGAGCGTTTTCATGGGTTGCCTATGCGCGTGTCGTCGGAGGCCGGGATGATACCCCGGCTCACGTACGCGACCCTCAGGTGCGAACGGAAGGTCGGCATCTGCAGCCAGAAGACGACTCCGGTCACGAGCGTGACGCAGCCCAGGACCACGAACGTGAGCGGCGCGCCGATATGCTCCGCGAGCCAGCCGCCGAAGTAGTGGCCGATGGGAGCCGTGCCGATGAAGAACATGGTGTAGTAGCTCATCACGCGGCTCCTCTTCTCCTCGTCCACGAGCGTCTGCAGGATCGTATTGCAGGTCGCACCGGTCATGAACATGCCGAATCCCGCCATGGCCATGAGGAAGCAGGAGAGCCACACCGAGCGCGAGAAGCCGAAGCCGATCATGCCGAGGCCCGCCACTACGCCCGCGACCGGAAGCCACCAGGCGAGCCCGCGCACGCTGGTACGCCGCGCGAGGCCGACGGCGGCCACGAACGCGCCGAGCCCGACCGCGCCGATAAAGAGCCCCACCAGCTCCGCGCCCCGGCCGAAGGTCTTCACCGCGATCGCGGGCATGAGCGTCGCGTATGGGCTCACGGAGAAGCTGGTCGCCGCCAGGGCGAAGAGCATGCGGCGCACCGGCAGAAGCCCCATTGCGTAGCGCCAGCCCTCCGCGAGGTCGTGCAGGGGGTGCGTCGGCGCGCGCGCCGGCCGCTTCGCGACGTCGAGCGTCATGAGCGCCGCGACCACCGCGATGTAGCTCACCGCGTTCAAGGCGAAGCAGACGGTCTCGTTGAAGGTCGCGATGAGGAGACCGCCCAGCGACGGGCCGATGAGGCGCGTGCCGTTCATCAGCATCGAGTTCAGCGCGATCGCGTTCGGCAGGTCCTCGCGCTTGTCGATGAGCTGCACGAAGATCGATTGGCGCGTGGGAGTCTCGAAGGAATTGCAGACGCCCGCGAAAAGCGCGAGCGCGGCGAGCTGCCACATGGTGATGAGGTGCAGCCCGGTGAGCACCGCGAGCATCACCGATTGCATGCCCATGAGGGAAAGCACGGTGATCAGCATCTTGCGCCGGCTCACGCGGTCGCCGAGCACTCCCGCGAAAGGCCCGAGGAAAAGGTGCGGCGCGTTGTTGAGGAAGCCGATGAGGCCGGTGAACCACGTGGACCCGGAAAGCCGGTAGGCGAGCCACATCACCGCCACCGATTGCACCCAGCTGCCGATCATCGAGATCGCCTGGCCGCTGTAGTAGCGCCGGAAATTGGGTGAGGCGAGGGCCCTGAGGCTGTGCGGCAGCGGCACGCCGCTACCCGAGCTTCCCGAGCTGGGTGCGCAGGTCGGCGAGCTTGGCCTCGCGGTCGGCGAGGCGCTTCCTCTCCTGTTCCACCACCGCGGGCGGCGCGCGATCGACGAACGTGGCAGTGGCGAGCTTGGCCTTCGAGATGGCGATCTCCGCCTCGACGCGCTCCTTCTCCTTCGTGAGACGCGCGCGCTCGGCCTCGCGGTCCACTTCCACGATCAGCATCACCTTGCCGCTGTCGGTGATCGCCACCGGGGAGTCGCGCTGAGGCAGCTCCTTCACGAGCGTGAACTCCACCCTTGCGATCGACGATATCGACGCGAGGTTCTGCGCGATCGACGGCGACTAGTCGCTCACGTTCG
>JBDTXQ010000047.1:0-10560 GCA_040006115.1 Usitatibacter sp. | reverse complement strand
AGGCGAGGGACTCGGTCGCGGTGTCGATCGCGGTGAGACCCCCGCCCACCACCACGATCGGTAGACGAACCTGCAGGTTGGCGATCGACTCCTCGCGCGCGGCCCCGGTGAGCTGCAGCGCCATGAGGAAGTCCGATGCTGTGCGCACCCCGCGCGCGAGGCCATGCGGCATGTCGAGCACCGTGGGCTTGCCCGCGCCCGCGGCGAGGGCCACGTGGTCGAAGCCCATCTCGAACGCATTCTCCGCGGTGAGTGTTCCGCCGAAGCGCACGCCGCCGAACAACGCGAACTGCGCGCGCCGCTCTACCAGGAGGCGCGCCATCTTGAGGAAGTTCTTGTCCCAGCGCACCGTGATGCCGTACTCGGCCACGCCGCCGAAGCCCGCCATCACGCGCCGCTCGAGAGGCTCGCGCATCTCCTCGAGGTCGAGGACCGGGCGGAAGGGCACGCGCCTACCCTCGGGCGTGACGCCCGAGAGCTCCGCATCGAGCGGCTCGATCTTGAGCCCGTCGACTCCGGCGACCGTGTGGCCGTCGTTCATGAGGTGATGGGCGAGCGTGAAGCCCGCGGGCCCCATGCCGACCACCAGCACGCGCTTGCCCGTGGGCGCGAGCGGCAGCGGGCGGCGCAGGTTGAGCGGGTTCCAGCGCGTGAGGAGCGAATAGATCTCGAATCCCCACGGCAGCTCGAGCACGTCCTTCAGCGTGCGCGTCTCCGCCTGAGGGATGTCCACCGGGTCTTGGCGCTGGTAGATGCACGACTTCATGCAATCGTTGCAAATGCGGTGCCCGGTGGCGCAGACCGTCGGGTTGTCGATCACGATCATGGCAAGCGCCCCCACGGCCCAGCCCTCGGTCTTCAGCTTGTGGAATTCCGAGATGCGCTCCTCGAGGGGGCAGCCGGCGAGGGGCACTCCGAACGGGCTCTTCTTGAAGGCGATCGCTCCGTCCTCGGCGGGCTTCTCCTTCAACCCCTTCGAGCAGGAGTCCTTGCCCTGCTCGTGGCACCAGATGCAGTAGTTGGCCTCGTCGAGGGCGCCGGCGAGGTGGGTGCCCGGATCAGTAAGGGCGAAGCCTTCCCGCCGACGAACGTGATGGAGGGTATGGACGGAATATCCGCGCGAGGTGTCTGTTACCACCGGGACAAGATGCATGGGGTCGACACGCTGGGGAGGCTTGAAGAGGACGCCGTCGCGAAAGCGCCAGCGTCCTTCCGGCGTGTGCGCCGCCCACGCCGCGAACCTCTCGGCCGTGGCGAGCTGCGGCCCATGTGCGGCTTCGTTCGCGGTCCACGCCAGCACGTGCTCGGCGAAGCCGAGCTCGTCGAAGGCGCCGCCCAGGATGCGCGCGACCGCGTCCTCGAGCGCCGCGCCGTCGAGCGTCGCCGCCTCCTCGGCCTTGATCTTCAGCATTGCGCGCCGCTGCACGAACTTGCGCTTCACTCGGAAGAGGGGGGCCAGCCGGTGATGGCCCTCGACGAGCTCCTGCCATTCCTCCTCGATCGCGAAGAGCTTCGCGATGAAGCGGTCCAGGTGCGGCGCGACGGCGATGAGGAGATCGGCCTCCTCCTTGTAGGCAAGCGCGGCAGGATCGGCGCGGGCCGCCGCCAAACTCGCGGCGAGGGCCGCATCGGCCGCTTCCAGCCAGCGAACGAACTCGCGATCCACCTGCCGCAGACCCGCGAAGTCGTAGAGGCCTTCGAACGAAAGGCCGAAGGCGAGGGTCAGTGCGGGGGCCGTTGCGGGCATCGAGTCGGGAAGAGGACGGACAAAGGGTTCGATTTTATCGGAATCCAACTTCGATTCCCCCGCGTAGACGTCTCAATGACCCCAATCTCTTTGTTATCATTCGTCTAGCCCTTTCCCAAGACCCAATTTCCCGGGAGCACCTCCATCATGGATCGCCGCGATTTCCTGCGTTATACCGCCGTTGGCTCCGCCGCCATGGCATTGCCCGCTGCCGTCTCATCGGCGTTTGCCGAAGCCCTCGCCGCCGGCGAGAAATGGCGCATCTTCGAGGTCACGACCCGCGTCGAGATCCTGAAGCCCTCGGGCGTCACCCGCGTCTGGGTCCCCACGCCGCTCACGCAGGACACGCAGTACCAGAAGACCCTGGGCAATACCTTCGCCGCCGAGGGCGGCAAGGTCGCAATGACAACGGAGCCCAAGTACGGGGCCGGCATCGTCTCGGCCGAATGGCCGGAAGGCGCGCAACCCGTGCTCGTGCACACGGCTCGCGTCGCGACGCGTGACGTCGCCGTGGACCTTTCGAAGCCGGGCAACGCGAAGCCCGAGGATAAGGCCGTGCTCACGCAGTACACGCGCTCGACGGAATTCATTCCGACCGACGGCCGCGCGCGGGAGCTTTCCAACGAGATCGTGAAAGGCAGGAAGGGCGACGTCGAGCAGGCGCGCGCGATCTACGAGTGGATCGTCGACAACACCTTCCGCGATGCGAAGACGCGTGGCTGCGGCATCGGCGACGTGAAGTTCATGATCGAGAACAACGCGATGGGCGGCAAGTGCGCCGACCTGAGCGCGCTCTTCGTCGCGCTCGCGCGCGCGCAGGGCATCCCGGCGCGCGATGTCTACGGCGTGCGTGTCGCCGGCTCGAAGCTCGGCTACAAGAGCCTCGGCAAGGAAGGCGGCGACATCACCCGCGCGCAGCATTGCCGCGCCGAGTTCTACGCGGCGGGATACGGCTGGATCCCGGTGGATCCGGCCGACGTGCGCAAGGTGGTTCTCGAGGAAACTGGCGGCAAGGCGATCGACGACCCGATGACGGTCGCCGTGAGGAAGCGCCTGTTCGGCTCCTGGGAGATGAACTGGCTCGCCTTCAACTACGGCGCCGATCTGTCGCTGCCCGGCTCCGCCAAGGGCAAGGTGCCCTTCCTCATGTACCCGCAGAGCGAGACGGCCGAGGGACGCCTCGATCCGCTCGACGCGAAGAACTTCAAGTACGAGATCAGCTCGAAGGAAATCGGCTGAGGGTGGGTCCGATGCGCATCGCGCGCGCGGCGATGGCGGCGATGGCGGGGCTGGCGCTCGCCGCCTGCGTCTCGGGCGCGCTCGCCGAATCCGACATCAAGCCGTGGAAGGGCAAGCCCACGCTGCCCCTCGCCGGCCCGGACCTCGAGGGCAAGGCCATCGACCTCAAGGCGATGAAGGGGCGGGTCCTCGTGGTGAACTTCTGGGCCACGTGGTGCGAGCCCTGCCGCGAGGAGATGCCGTCGCTCGAACGCCTGCGCGGGAAGCTCGCCGGCAAGCCCTTCGACGTCATCACCGTGAATTTCGGGGAGTCCGCGGAGAGGGTCGCGCAGTTCCTCGGCAAGGAGAAGGTCTCGCTGCCCGTGATGCTCGACACGCAGAAGGAAATGGCGAAAGACTGGGGCGTGGGCGGCCTGCCGATGACTTTCCTGGTCGACGCGACGGGACGCGTGCGCTATTCGGCGTTCGGCGAGCGCGACTGGAGCGAGGGCAGGTCGCTCGCCCTGGTGGAGAAGCTCGTAGCCGAGGCTCCGCGTGCCCGACGCTAAGCCGGTCCAGTACCGCATCGTCGACCGCACGTCTGCCGAGCACGGCGACGAGCGTGGCGGGGTGATCGCGGCATTGCTCGAAGCGCCGGCACGCATCGCGCCGAAATATTTCTACGACGAGCTCGGCTGCGCTCTCTACGGGGCCATCTGCCGGCTGCCGGAGTATTACCCGACACGCACCGAGGTCGCCCTGTTCCGCGAGCACCGCTCCGAGATCGCCCAGGCCATGGGCCAGGGAAGGCAGTTCGTCGACCTGGGCGCCGGCGATTGCTGCAAGGCGCAGTCGTGGCTGCCTTTCGTGAATGCGGCGCGCTACATTGCCGTCGACATCGCCGGTCCCGAGATCGAGCGCGCCCTCGCGCGCATGGCGCCGGATTTCCCCGAGGTCGAGATGATCGGCGTGATCGCGGATTTCGGCGCGGGGCTTCCCCTCGACGACGTGCTCGACCCCCGCGGCGCCACCTTTTTCTACCCGGGCTCGAGCATCGGCAACTTCACCCCCGCCGAGGCCCTGGTCTTTCTCGCGAAGGTGAAGGCGCAATGTGATCGCCGTCCGGGAAGCGGATTGCTGATCGGCGTCGATGGCAAGAAGGGCAAGGCGAGGCTCGACGCGGCCTATGACGACGCGCTGGGAGTCACGGCGGCGTTCAATCGCAACGTGCTTCTGCATCTGAACGCGCGCTTCGGCTTCGACTTCGCCCTCGAGGGCTTCGTGCATCGCGGTTTCTACAATGCTGACGAGGGCCGCGTCGAGATGCACCTCGAGGCGTTGCGCGACCAGGAGGTAAACCTCGCCGGGCGAGCGCGCCGCTTCGCCAGGGGCGAGCGCATCCACACCGAAAATTCGTACAAGTATCGCGTCGAGGAATTTGCTGGCGTGCTGCACGACGCGGGTTTTGCCTCGCTGCGTCACTGGGAAAGTCCGGACTCCGGGTATTACGTCTTCTTCGCGTCCTGAGCGGGGAGGGCGCGCACGCGCCCTGTCGCGACGTAATGCTGGGTCATCGGCCCGGTCGCCACCGCGAAATCGTCGAGATAGGTCGCGAGCAGCAGCCACGGCGCCTCGAAGCCATCGGAATTGGTGACGTAGGCGCGGTGCGAATAGCGCAGGTACCAGTTCGCCGGAAAGAGCCACGGCGCGAAGAGCTTGGTGCTGGTGGCCGCGACGCGCGCGCCGGGCTTCGCCTGGCGCAGCACGTTCTCCAGCGCCGTGCGCGATTGGGTCAAATCATGGGTATAGCTGAACAGGATCGCGTCGGGCGCGGCGGGCAGGACTACGTTCTCGGCGCACGCCTGCATCAGCTCCACGCGTTGGTTCGCCTCCGCGCCGAGTCGCGAATGGGCGATCGCGAGCATCTCGGGCGAGGGATCGAACCCGATCACGCGGCCGCCGCTTCCCACTCTCGCCGCGAGCTTCGGCACGCACCATCCGGTGCCGCATCCCGCGTCGAGCACCGTCTCATCGGGCGCGAGGCGCAGTGCCTCGATGGCGCGCTCGCGAATCCGGTTGATGCGCCGCGTGAAGTGGTCGTAGCGCGGGGCGAGCTCGCGGTAGTGCGCGACGGCGAGGTGAAGGTCCGCGCGCTCCATCAGGCGTCGCGGGCGAGGCGGACGCCTGAGAATTGCCAGCGCGCATCGGCGGGGAAGAAGTTGCGGTAGCTTGCGCGGATGTGCGAGCGCGGCGTCGCGCACGATCCCCCACGCAGCACGTACTGGTTGCACATGAACTTGCCGTTGTACTCGCCGACCGCGCCCGCGGCGGGACGGAATCCGGGATACGGGGCGTAGTCGCTGCGCGTCCATTCCCAAACGTCGCCGAAGAGCTGCGCGAGCTCGGCCTCGGCCGGCACCTCGCGCAGCGCGAGCGGGTGCAGCGCGCCGCTTTCCAGGAAATTGCCTTCGATCGGCGCGCCCTCGGCGGCGACTTCCCACTCGGCCTCGGTCGGAAGCCGTGCCCCGGCCCAGCGGGCGAACGCGTCGGCCTCGTAGAAGCTCAAGTGGCAGACGGGCGTATTGCGCTCCACGGGGGCCATGCCGCGCAGCGTGAACGTATCCCAGCGTGCCCCGCATCGTTCCCAATAAAGCGGCGCTTCCCAGCCGCGCGTGGCGACCGCGTCCCAGCCGGCGGAGAGCCAGAGCTCGGGGCGGCGATATCCGCCGTCCTCGATGAAGTCGACGAAGTTGCCGTGGGTCACCAGGTGCGAGGCGATCTCGAAATCGTGGATCCACACGCTGTGGCGCGGCATCTCGTTGTCGAAGCTGAAGCCGCCACCCGGGTGCCCGATGCGCCGCTCGCCGCCGCCCACTCGCACCCAGCGCGATTCGCCGGGCTGGATCGGGGTGAGCGGCCAGTTCTTCTGGTATGCGGGCCGCAGCGGATTGCACGACAGCATGTGCTTCAGGTCCGTGAGGATGAGCTCCTCGTGCTGCTGCTCGTGCTGGATGCCGAGATCGACGAGCGCTTCCAGTTCCGGGGCGAGGGCGCTCGCCTCGAGGAGCGCAACGACCTCCTGCTCGACCGCGCCGCGATACGCGAGCACCTCGTCGAGCGACGGGCGCGACAGGAGCCCACGTTGCGGGCGCGGATGCTTCTCCCCGACCGCGTTGTAGTAGGAGTTGAAGAGCACCCGAAAGGCCGGATGGAACGCAACGCGCTGCGGGTCGTGGCGCGCGAGGATGAAGGTCTCGAAGAACCACGTGGTGTGCGCGAGGTGCCACTTGACCGGGCTTGCGTCGGGCATCGACTGGATCGCGCAATCCTCGGCGGACAAGGGTGCGGCGAGGGCGCGCGTCGCGTCGCGCACGGCCATGAAGCGCGCCGCGCGTGAGGACTCTGCTTTCTGGGGCTCGGGGAAAGGCGGCGCTTCGCGGACCGGCTCCTTCATCGCAACTCCCTCGCGGCTTCGCCGCTTCCTATTCGACGTGGACCTCGGATGCGCCGGCGCTCACCTCGCCGACGATCGCCGCCTCGCCGAATCCCTCCGATCGAAAAATCTCGAGCACTTCCGCGCACGCCGAAGGCGCGCACGCCACGAGCAGGCCGCCGCTCGTCTGCGGATCGGTGAGGAGCGCCTTCTCCGCGTCGCCGATCCTGGCCCCGAGCTTCACGCGGCTCCCGTAGCCCGTCCAGTTACGACCCGACGCGCCCGTGGCAATTCCCTCGCGCGCGAAATCGTGGGCGCCGGGCAGCAGCGGGATCGTGCTCCAGTCGAGCCTCGCCGCGACGCCGGAGCCCTTGGCGATCTCCAGCAGGTGGCCGACCAGGCCGAAGCCGGTCACGTCGGTGATCGCGTGGTCGCCGGCGATCTTGCCGAGCTTCGTGCCGGGCGTGTTCAGCTGGGTCGTCGCGGCGATCATCGCCTTGTAGCCCGCAGCGTCGACGCGGCCCTTCTTAAGCGCCGCGCTGATGATGCCGACGCCGATGGGCTTGCCGAGGATCAGCCTGTCGCCCGGCTTGGCGCCCGCGTTGCGCTTCAGGTTCTTCGGATCGACGAGCCCGATCGCAACGAGGCCGTAGATCGGTTCGACGGAATCGATGGTGTGCCCGCCCGCGATCGGGATGCCGGCGCGCGCGCACACCGACTCGCCGCCTTCGAGGATCTTGCGGATCACCTCGAGCGGAATCTGGCTCACGGGCATGCCGACCAACGCGAGCGCGAAGAGCGGCTGCCCCCCCATCGCATAGACGTCGGAGATCGCGTTGGTGGCCGCGATGGCGCCGAAGTCGAACGGGTCGTCGACGATGGGCATGAAGAAGTCGGTGGTGGCGACGATCGCCTGGTTCTCGTTGATCTGGTAGACCGCGGCGTCGTCGCTGGTCTCGATGCCGACCAGGAGCGCCTTGGGGATGAGGCCCGGCGCGGTCTTCGCGAGGATCTGCTCCAGGACTCCGGGGGCGATCTTGCAGCCGCATCCGCCGCCGTGGCTGAACTGGGTAAGGCGTACCTGCATGTCCATTGATTGAGCCTTTCGCCCGAATGAGTCGGAATTCTACCGCTCGGCTTACGCGAGGAGCATTTCGGCCACGCGGCCGATGGCGCGCGCCTCCGCCGCCGGGGCGAAAAGCGGCTTCCTCGCGGCGGCCGCGCGCTCGAGCGCCTGGCGGTAGCGCGGATCCTCCAACGCCTGTACGAGGCATGCGGCGAGACCGGATTCATCGCGCGCCTCGAAGTATCCGGGATATCCCGCGCCCAACATGCCGACGTTCCCCGAGATGCGGCTCGCAATCACCGGCGTTGCGCCGGTGATCGCCTCGACCACGACGTTGGCGCCGCCTTCCACGACGGACGGATGGACGAGCACGTGGGCCATGGCCATCGCCGCGCGCGTGAGGCCGCGCGGCAGCGCGCCCGAATAACGGTACCGGGAATCGCTCTCCTGCAATGCGCGGGCCTCGCGTCCCAGGGCGGCATCGAGGGGCGCGCCGATGTGGCGCACCGTGATAGCGAGGCCCGGCGGGAGCAAGCGCACGGCGGCAAAGAGCGTGCGCGGATCCTTCTCCTCGCGCAGATGACCCACCACCACGCAGTCGAGGCGACCTCGGGCCTTGGCGCGCCGGGGCAGGGCGCGCGCCGATTGGAAGATCACCACGCACTTCTCGCGCCACGCGGGCGTGAGGAGGCGCGGCGCATCCTCCTGGAGGACCACGATGCGGTCGGCGAAGTCGAGAGAGCGCGCCGCCTCGCGGCTTTCCGGAAGGTCCTTGTAAAGATCGGTGCCGGTAAGCACCACGGCGAGGCGGCGCCCGGCAGCCTTTCCATGGAACCTCGCGATCGAATCGGCGCTGCGCCGCGCGTGGAGCGCGATCAGCGCGTCCACGGGCTCGCCGTCCCACTGCGTCTGTACAATGATTCGATAGCGAGCACGCAGCATCTGCGCCCACCGCGACGCGGTGCGCCAATTGCCGTTGTTCGCATCTCTTGTCCCGGGCGTGACGATGCACACCACAGGCTTGACGATCGAGCCCATCGCAGGATTATACGAAGGCGGGCGCCTCGGCACTGCCTTGGGCGAAGCGCGCGCGCGCACGCTCGCGATCTATTCGCACCTGGACCTCGCTTCCCTCGAGGTGCCGCGCATCCCGATCGTGAACCCGCCGCTCTGGGAACTCGCCCATGTGGCGTGGTTCCAGGAGTTCTGGTGCCTGCGCGGCGGCGCGCCGGACAAGCCCTCGATCCTTGCGGGCGCCGATGCCCTCTTCAACTCCACGACGGTGGCGCACGACACCCGTTGGGGGCTCGACTATCCGCCGCAGCAAGCACTCTTCGCGTACATGGCCGCCTCCCACGATGCCGTCCGGGAATCGCTCGCCGAGGCGCGGGGCGACCGGTATTTCTTCAAGCTCGCGCTGGTTCATGAGGAAATGCACGCGGAGGCACTCCTCATGACGCTGCAGTCGCTTGGGCTTCCGGCGCCTGCGCTTGAATTGGGCGAGCCGCGAGCGTGCGCCGAGAAGCCGGGCGATATCCGCTTCACGGGCGGGGAATTCACCCAGGGAACGCGCAACGCGGAATTCATCTTCGACAACGAGCGCGGCGCCCACGCCGTCACCGTCGCGCCCTTTTCCATGGCATCGCGCACGGTGACCCAGGGCGAGTTCGCCGAGTTCATCGAGGCCACGGGCCACCCGGCGCCCTCGAATTGGAGGCGCGAAGGCTCGTCGTGGCTCGCGCGCCGCTTCGATCGATGGCAACCGATGCAGCCCGCTGCGCCGATGATCCACGCTTCTCTCGAGGATGCGCTGGCCTATTGCGACTGGGCCGGCCGGCGCCTGCCGACCGAGAGCGAGTGGGAATTCGCTGCGCGTCACGATGCGGCCTGCGCCTTGCGCGACATGATCGGCGGCGTGTGGGAGTGGACCTCGACGCCCTTCGCGCCGTATCCCGGATTCGCCCCCGATCCTTACCGCGAGTACTCGGAACCGTGGTTCCACACGCACTATTGCCTCCGCGGCGGAAGCTTCGCCACGACCCCGCGCATCGCCTATGCCCGCTACCGGAATTTCTACCTCCCCGAGCGCGCCGACATGTTCGCGGGATTTCGCACCTGCGCGCTCGAAGCGCGCTAGCCCTATGTCATAATTCATTCCGGCGGGCCTCCCCGCATTGAAGAGCGGCGAACCTGGTCAGGTCGGGAACGAAGCAGCCATAGTCGATTTCTTCAAGTGCCGGG
The DNA here is from genome assembly GCA_040006115.1 of Usitatibacter sp. GTDB lineage: Bacteria > Pseudomonadota > Gammaproteobacteria > Burkholderiales > Usitatibacteraceae > Usitatibacter. The sequence continues at coordinate 855 of JBDTXQ010000047.1, read as the reverse complement.
GGTCAGGCTCGCCTCCCCGAATTCTCTCTTCTCCAATGACCTATCAAGTTCTCGCCCGCAAGTGGCGTCCCCGGGTCTTCGAGGAGATCGTCGGCCAGCCGCACGTCGTCACGGCGCTCGCGAACGCCCTCGATTCCAAGCGCCTTCACCACGCCTACCTCTTCACGGGGACGCGCGGGGTCGGCAAGACCACGCTCGCGCGAATCCTCGCCAAGGCGCTCAACTGCGAGACCGGCATCACCTCGCACCCGTGCGGCAAATGCCGCGCGTGCATCGACATCGACTCGGGGCGCTTCGTGGACCTCCTCGAAGTCGACGCCGCCACCAACACCAAGGTGGACGAGATGCGCGAGCTCCTCGACACCGCGCAGTACATGCCGGTGGCGGGGCGCTTCAAGGTCTACATCATTGACGAGGTCCACATGCTCTCGAAGCATGCGTTCAACTCGATGCTGAAGACGCTCGAGGAGCCGCCGGAGCACGTGAAGTTCATCCTCGCGACCACCGACCCGCAGCGCCTGCCGGTCACGATCCTGTCGCGCTGCCTGCAGTTCAACCTGAAGCCGCTCTCGCCGCCGCTTATTGCGGGGCACCTGAAGAACGTCCTCGCGGCGGAGCAGGTCGCGTTCGAGGAGCCGGCGCTGGCACAGCTCTCGAAGGCCGCGGCTGGGAGCGTGCGCGACAGCCTGAGCCTCCTCGACCAGGCGATCGCGCACGGCGCCGGCAAGGTTACCGCGGCGCAGGTCGCCGACATGTTGGGCTCGCTCGGCGGCGACCTGGTATGGCCGCTGCTCGAGCGCATCGTCGAGGGCGACGGCAAGGGCGTCATCGCCGAGGCGGAGCGCATCGCTTCGC
>JBDTXQ010000046.1:0-10914 GCA_040006115.1 Usitatibacter sp. | reverse complement strand
GGGCCTAGAGGAATGACCGTCATAGCCCGCAAGGGCCGTAACAGAATCCCGCTTACCGGCTTGCTTCACACTTCTTTCATCCCGGATTCCTGCGTTGCGTCGCGGAGCCGTGGCGTCCGTCGGAAAGCCCTCGCCGGGGGTGTAGCGCACGCCTAGGGTGGCCTCGTCACATTCCACGAGGCGTGCCCATGCGAACCCACCGGATCCTTCCATGCGTCACGATGCTGGCGGCGATGCTCTTCGCCTCTGCCGCGAGCGCATCTTTCCACCTGTGGCGCATGAACGAGCTCTTCTCGAACGCCGACGGGAGCGTGCAGTTCCTCGAGCTCACGGTGAACTCCAGCGGCGAGGGGTTCGTGGGCGGCCACACGCTGTCGGCCACCGGGGGCGGAACGACGCGCTCCTTCACGATGCCGGACAACCTCCAGGGCGACACGTCGGGCAAGCACCTGCTCTTCGCGACGCAGGGATTCGCCGCCCTGAACATCGTGACGCCCGACTTCGTCGTGCCCAACGGCTTCTTCACGCGGACCGGTGGCACGATCAACTTCGCCGACGTCGACATCTGGGTCTATCCAGCCCTGCCTTCGGACGGGCGCACGTCGATCAACCGCGAGGAGCCCAATGGCGTCAATTCGCCGCGCAATTTCCACGACGAGACGGGATCGTTGAACCTCGCCGCGGCGGGCCTGAACTTCCAGGCGCTGTGGTGGCGCGCGCCGGCGGGGAGCGAATCGGGCTGGGGCATGAACATCGCGCACCAGGGCGACATCCTGTTCGCGACGTGGTTCACGTACGACACGGACGGCAGCGGCATGTGGCTCGTGATGCCGGACACGCGCAAGAGCGCCACGAACGTTTACTCGGGGGCGATCTACCGCACGACCGGGCCCGCGTTCAGCGCCGTGCCGTTCACGCCGGCGCAAGTGGTCGCCACCGCGGTGGGCACGGCGACGTTCACCTTCGCCGACGCCGACAACGGCACCTTCGCGTATACGGTGGGCACGGTCACGCAGACGAAGGCCATCACGCGGCAGCTCTACTCGACGCCGCTCACCACCTGCGCGGCGGGCGGCGCCGCGAGCGCTTCGGGCAACTTCCAGGACATCTGGTGGAACGCGCCGGCCGGGAGCGAGTCGGGTTGGGGGCTCAATATCACGCACCAGGGCGACATCCTCTTCCTCACCTGGTTTACCTATGCCGCCAATGGCCACGGGATGTGGCTCGTCATGCCCAATACGCGCAAGACCGCCCCGAACGCCTACGCAGGCGCGATCTATCGCACGACGGGGCCCGCGTTCAGCGCCGTGCCCTTCTCGCAGGCGCAGGTGGTGGCGACCGAGGTGGGAAGCGTGACGATCACCTTCACCGATTCGGAACGCGGCACGTTCGCTTACGTGGTCGACGGTGTCTCGCAGAGCAAGGCGATCATCCGGCAGGCGTACACGACGCCCTTGTCGGTCTGCCGATAGGCGTGCCGCGATGAGGCTGTGCGCCCTGACGGTGGCCGCCGCGCTCTGCGCGAGCTGCGGCGGCGGAGGCGGGAGCAGTCCCGCGGCGCCGCCCTCGGGCGAGGCCGCTCTCACGCAGCTCGAGCTCATCGGCAACCGCATCTTCTTCGACACCACGCTTTCGAATCCGCCGGGCCAGAGCTGCGCGGGTTGCCACGACCCGGCCACGGCCTTCGCGGGAAACTTCGGTTCGTCGAGCGGCGTGCCCCTCGCGGCGGACCGCACGACGCTCGGGCTGCGCAATACCCCGACCGCGATGTACGCCCGCTTCACGCCCGCCTTCACCGCCGTCGCCAACGGGGCGCACCTCATCGCGAGCGGCGGGCAATTCCTTGACGGGCGCGCCGCGAGCCTCGAGGAGCAGGCGACCATACCGTTCCTTTCCGCGGGCGAGATGAACCTCGCGGACCCGGTCGAGCTCGCGAATCGCCTCGCGCGCGCGCCATACGCGCTACTCATGGCGAAGGAATTCGGGCTCGGAGTCTTCTCCGACGGGCCCACCGCGCTTGCGGCCGCGGGGCGCGCCATCGCCGCCTTCGAGCGCACCGGCGACTTCGCGCCGTTCTCGTCGAAGTTCGACAACTCGCTGCACGGCGCGGCCGAGCTTACCGACCTGGAGAAGGAAGGAATGCAGCTCTTCGCCGACCCCAACAAGGGAAACTGCACCAAGTGCCACGTGTTCAACGCGAGCACACGCTCCCCCGCGGAGCTCCTCTTCACCGACTTCACGTACCACAACATCGGAGTGCCGCGGAACATGCGCATCCCGGCCAACGCCGATGCCGCGTTCTTCGACCTGGGGCTGTGCGGGCCGCGGCGTGCGGCGCTCGCCGACGAGACCCTCTGCGGTGCGTTCAAGGTGCCGACGATGCGCAACGTCGCGCGCAAGCAGGCTTTCATGCACAACGGGTTCTTCACCTCGCTGCGCGACGTGGTCGCGTTCTACGCAACGCGCGACTCCACGCCGGGGCGCTGGTACGTCTACGGCGTGCATTTCGACGACTTGCCCGCGAAGTTCCGCGCGAACGTCGACATGACCCTCGTTCCGTTCCAGCCTTCGTCGGCCGCGCCAGCGCGCCTCGACGAGCACCAGATCGACGCGATCACTGCGTTCCTGCGCACCCTCGACGACGGCTACGGCGCCTCGCACGCCCCGGGGACGAATTGATTGCACGCGGAGCCGCCGGCCGCGTTGGGCGTAGCATGGGGCAACGATCGCGCGCACGCCTAATGCCGGAGGTCCCCGTGTCGTTTCCCGCGTCACCCGGCTTCCTCATCAACGATCCGAGTTACGCGCCTTTCGGGACGGAGTGGCTGCGGGGCATCACACCCGCGCGCGTCGGCGTCTTCGCCGCGTGCTGCTTCCTCTTGGCGCTGGGCGGCGTTCTGACGTATCTGTCGGGTGACATGTCGGCGGCCTTGCCGATCCTGTGGGACCGATGGGTGCGCTCCCTGGCATTCGCGGCACCGATGTTCGTGCTGGTGATCAAGACGGAAATTGGGACGGCGCGCTGGTCGCCGCGGGCACGGATCGGAGCACTCGTGGCCGCGGTCGTGGCGGGCACGGCCGCGTACGTGACGCTCAGGACGGGCTTGCGCGTCCTCACCGGGAACCTGAGCCTGAAGGGTCCCGCGATCCCGCAGCTCCTGGTGGCCTATTCCGCCAGTATCCTTTTCACCGGAGGCCTGCTGACCGTCATCCTGTATATCGCTTCGCGCGAGCGCGATGCCGAGTCAAGCCTGCACCGTGCGCGCCTTGCGCGGACCGAGATCGAGCGGCAGCTCGTGGAATCGCGCCTCAACCTGCTGCGCGCGCAGATCGAGCCGCATTTCCTGTTCAACTCGCTCGCCAGCGTGAAGCTCCTGTATCAAAGGGACACGCGAAAGGGGAGCGACCTGCTGCGCAACATCACCGATTACCTTCGCGACGCCACTTCGTGCGCGCGCCAGCGCGAAATCCGCCTCGGCGACGAAGTCGCCCTTGCCCGGACGTTCCTCGGCATCTTCGAGGTGCGGATGGGAAAGCGATTGCAGGTGGCCATCGACGTTCCCGCGGAGTTGGAGTCGGCGCTGGTGCCGCCGTTGACGATCGGCACGCTGGTCGAGAACGCGATCAAGCACGGCATCGGGCCCCGGGCCTCGGGCGGCGCGGTGCGCCTTACGGCGCGCGCCGCCGCCGGTTGTCTCGTCGTCGGGGTCCATGACAACGGCGTCGGCTTTCGCGCGCGCTCCGGAAGCGGAGTGGGGCTCGGCAACATACGCGCCCGGCTCGAGACGCTGTTCGGCTCCGCGGGAAGCCTCGAGCTCACTTCGAACAGCGACGGCGGGGTGACGGCGACATTGCGGCTTCCCCACCGCGTGGCGACGCCCTGAAATGAAACCCGCGGTCCGCATCGCTCGGTTGCGCCGTCACCTGGGATGGAAGCGATGGGCGTGGGCCACGGGCCTTTCGGTCGCTTTCGCCGTTTGGGCGCCGATCCAGGCTCTCGACATCAATGCCTACTGGGTGGTACCTCGGATTATTCTTCACGCGCCCTGGTTCATCCTTTTCAGCTACGTCTACATCTGCGCCATCGCCTGGGTCGAATCTGGGGATGGTGCCCCGATATTTCCGCTGTGGCGCTACGCCTACGCAGTCGGCGCGGCGGGCGCGGTTTGCATCGCGCTGGGTTGGGCATGCGGCCCTTTCATTGCGCAAGCGCCGCAAAGGATCATCGACGGAAGGCCGCGCCCGCTGCCGACGTTCACGGAGCCGGTGCTCATTGCCAGGTTGAACGGGGCGCGCGTCGCGTTGTTCAACAGCTTCCACGCCATGCTCGCGGCGCTGATCTACGCAAGATTGCGAAATCTGCGGCTCGCGACCCGCGCCCTTGCCGAAGCCGAGCTCGGGCGCTCGGAAGCAAGCCGAAAGCTTCTCGCCTCGGACCTCGACGCGGCCCACGCGGAGCTCGAACCCGCGCTGGTGATCGAAAGGCTAGAGGAGATCGAGCGGGCCTACGGCGATGATCCCCAGGGTGCGGAAGAGAGGCTCGACGAGCTCATCGCTTTCCTGCGTGGCGCGATACCGTACCTGCGCTCCATTCCCATGCCGGAGCGCGCACCATGACCGTAAGCCCCAACGTGAAGCCGCGTGCAGTCCTCGCGGAAGACGAGCCGCTCCTCAGGGAGCAACTGGCGGAGCTCCTCGCGGCCGCGTGGCCCGAGCTCGAGATCGTTGCGCAAGCCGAGGACGGGAAGCAGGCGCTGCACGCCTTGGAAGCGCATCGGCCCGACGTGCTCTTCCTCGACATCCAGATGCCCGAAGCTTCGGGCCTGGAAGTGGCGCGGCGCGCGAGCGGCCGATGCCACGTCGTATTTGTGACCGCGTACGACCAGTATGCCGTCGCCGCATTCGAGGAAGGCGCGGTTGACTACGTGATGAAGCCGTTGTCGGGAGCGCGCATCGCCGCAGCGGCGCAGAGGGTGAAGCAGCGCATGCGTGAATCGCCCGCCAATCTCACGGGCATGCTCGACGAACTCGCGAACCCTCCTTCACGCAGCCGCCAGTACCTGCGCTGGATCAACGCCTCGCGCGGCGACGACGTGCAGCTCGTCACGATCGAGGAGGTGCGCTACTTCCAGTCCGACATGAAATACACGCGCGTGGTGACCGCCAAGCGCGAGGGGCTCATCCGCAAGACCATCAAGGAGCTGGTGGAGGAGCTCGATCCCGCGATGTTCTGGCAGATGCATCGCGCGACCATCGTGAACCTGAACGCGGTGGAGAGCGTCGGGCGCGACTTGAAGGGCCACGTGATCCTGCGCCTGAAGGATCGCCCCGAGCTCCTCTCGGTGAGCCAGCCCTATGCACACCTTTTCCGGCAGATGTGAGCGCCGCGGGGCCCGTTTGTCGCGCAACGGCGACGAAACGGCCATTTTCGCTGGAATGTGATTTCTTTCACATCCATGCGCCTCGCGGGGCGCTCACCATGATCCTGCAGCACCCATAAGAACATCGCCAGGCGCACGTGGGAGAACCACGATGAAACGCGCGATGCAATTGCTTTCCGGATCCGTCTTCCTCTCGCTCGTCCCGATGGCGGACGCCGAGGGCTATCTCGACCCCGCGGCCTACAGGATTGCCTCGGCATTCGTGAGGCTCGCGGGAAGCGAGGAGAACATCCTCGCCCTCGTCCTCGCCTTGCGCGAGGGCGTTCCGGTCCATCTCGTCTCGCCGGTCGACCCGGGCAGGGACTTCATGCCCGAGATCGTCGTCGTCGAGCCGCCTACGGGTCCCATGGACTGGCACGACGTGCGGATGGCCCTCATGCTCGCGCGCGACGCGCTGCAGCGCTACGGCATCGTGCAGCCCACGCTCGTGGAGCTCCACGCGGTGCTTCTCGGCGGCGAAGTCACCGCCCGCGACGGCACGCTCGTGACGCCCGCCGGCGTGCTGCAGATGCGCGCCGACGGAGTCAACTGGGGCCGCATCGCCGCCGAGCGTTACCGCGCGCCCTCGGTGACGGTTCGCGGCACGTTCGTGCGATGAGCGTCGCCCCCCGCAGACGAATCCGCGGTATTTGCATTTTTGTGACGCGGTTCACATTAAGCCTTCGCCGCGCGAGCGGATCATCGTTGGATGAAAAGAGCATTCGCGGTACTGCTGGCGGCGTGCGCGGTGAACCTCAATGGCTGCGTCGCCGTGGGCCTCACGGCCCTCGGCGTCGGAATGGCGACCGGGGTTTCGCACACGCTGAGCGGCATGGTCTACAAGACATTCACCGCGCCCCAGGTGCAGGTGAAGCGAGCGGCGCTCGGCGCGTTGAAACGCATGCAGGTGAAGGTGTTGGACACGAAGCGCAACGCAACGACCGAAACGATCCACGCGAAAGCCGGCGATCGCGACATCGAGATCGATCTTGAAGCGCTGACGCCCGGCACGACGCGCATGGTCGTGACCGCCAAGAAGGACGGCGGCATCCTGCGCGACGGGGCGACCGCCACCGAAGTGATCTTGCAGACTGAAAAGCTCGTCGGTCCCACGTAACGAACGGAGGCATCACAATGAAAAGCACCATGCGAGTTTTATCCGCATCCCTCATCATCGCGCTCTCCCCGATCGCCATGGCCGAAGCCACCATGGCAGAGGTGGAAACGGTGGCGGCGACGCTGGACGCGACCGCGGCCAATCGCGGCCAGGGGCTCGTCGCGGGAAAGATCGCTTCGAATTTCACCAATCTCGCCGGCTCCGACAAGAACGCGCTTGCGCTCGTGAACGCGCTGCGTAACGGCACGGACGCGACGCTTGCCTACAGCGCGCCGGCCGCGGGCGGCACGACGACGACAACCACGACGACCACCACGACATACGATCCGCCCACCGGCAAGATGGGCTGGGGAAACGTGAAGATCGCGCTCGCCCTAGCGCAGGACTCGCTCGCGCGCGCCGGGATCACCAAGCCCACGGCCGAGCAGCTGCAGGCGGCGCTTAACGGCGGCGACGTCACGGTGAAGAACGCCGACGGCACCACGACCACCACCACGCTGAAGGGCGTGCTGCAGATGCGCGCGAGCGGCATGGGCTGGGGGCAGATCGCGCAAGCGAGCGGGACCAAGCTCGGTCCGGTGGTGAGCGGCCTCAAGATGGCGAACTCGAAGATCGCCGCGCTACCGGCCACGACGACCTCGACCACGGCTACGGGCACCACGACTGCGAAGGGCGTGGGCGCGCCGACGTCGAAGGGCATCACCACCGCGGCCGGCGCATCGGCGCCTGCCACCCACGGGAAGGGCGTGTCGAGCGGGGTCGTCACCGCCGCGGGCGGCGCGGCCAACAGCGCCCACGGCAACGCGTATGGGCGCGGCGTGGTGACCGCCGCCGGGGGAAGCGCCAATGTTGGCGCGACAGTATCGGCCAGCCAGGGGCGCGGCGTCGGCGTGGTCGCGGCGGGCGGCGCCGCGGCGGGCGCGATCAGCACCGCGCAGGGCGACAACGGCAATGGCAAATCGAACGGCAAGGGCAAGGGTGGCGGCGGCGGTTGATAGCCGCTCCGCGCCATGAAAAAGGGCCCCTCGGGGCCCTTTCCTTTTGCGGCGATGCGCTGCACTCAGTTGCGCATGCTGTCCGGGACCTTGCCGCCGTTCTCCTCGATCTTCTTCAGGACGGCCTTCTGCAGGGCGATGTTCTGCTCCGCGGTGCCCGGGGCGCCGGCATTCACGCCAAGCTCGGTGGCGAGTTCCTTGCGCGCGTCGAGGCTCGAGTCGAGGTCGAGGAGCTTCAGCAGATCGACGATCGAAGTGCGGTAGTTGCCTCCTCCGCCCTTCTTTGCCGCGAGCTGCGAGAGCACTACGTCGATGTCGACGCCCTGGATCGCATTGGTGGGCTGGAGGGGCGGCGGCGCCGCGCGGTTCGGATCGAACTGCTGTTGTTGGGAGGGCGACCCGGAGGAAGCGGGGGCGTGATGGCGAAGCTTGTCGAGGATTGCGCTGAAGATTCCCATGGGTTGTTCCTTTTGCCGGGATAAAAGGGGTCGCGGGCGGAAAGCCCACTTCACTACTCTCCGCCAAGCGCCCGGGCTTGGATGCAGGACAAGTCCTACGCCGCGAGGGCTCGCCAGCCCCGCCCCCGTTGCGTACAGCGGCCGCACGCTTGGCGCGAGTCGCGCTGCAGGCGGTTTTTGCTGGGAAACGGGCTCGATTTATCAAGGAATGCCCGGCTCGCCCCCGCCTTTCCGCGTTTCATCGCAATCCGCTCGCCGGCCGCGGGCAGCCGTCGTAATTTTCGAGCGTCCGCTGCGCAGTCCCCGGCGTTCCGCGGCAAGCGTCTGGATTCCCGCTCCGAAGGAATCCGCATGAGGAGGCTCGCCCATGAAACCGTTCCATCTCGGGTGCACGCTCGCTGCCGCCGCCGCGCTGCTCGCCGGCGCCGCCGAAGCGCAACAACCCGAGGCCGCAATGCTGAACCCGTTCCAGCCGATCTACGTGCGCACCGACGGCCTGCCCCAAGCGGTCGCGAGGCGCGTGGAGGAGGAAGCGCAGAAAGGGCTGCAGCCGCTGCGCCAGTACGTGCAGCGGACCAAGTTCATCCACCAGCTCGACCTCATCTCGCTCTTAATGACGCGCGACCAGCTCCGCACGGCGCTCTTTCAGGACGAGAACGTCCGCGTCGTCCAGGTTGCCCAGAACTAGTCGCGCGAACCTTGCATGGGGGCGCCCCACTCCCGTGGCGCCTCCTTTTTTTTGCTCGCCCTCCCCGGGCAGCCCATGTCACGCTCTTGTGACATTACCTTCAGTACATTTAACAACCCTTTGATCTAGAACGCTTTCATTGTCCGAGGTTTGGGACGAGAAAGACGCGCTAACCCCTTGTCGCACAAGAAAAATTTGCCAGTTATTTCCCTTGACTCGGTGTAGTCGCTTCTCTACAGTGTGCGGAAGTGGGAAAAGGTGGGGGGAGAAGTGTTCCAAGGGGCGGCGCAAGTCAACCTGGACGCGAAGGGCCGGATGGCGGTCCCGACGCGGACCCGGGACCCATTGACGCAGGGCGGCACGGTGAAGCTGGTGCTCACCGCGCATCCCGACGGCTGCCTGCTGCTCTATCCCACTCCGGCCTGGGAGCCGATCCGCGCCCGGGTCATGTCGTTCCCCAGCCTCGATCGCCAGTTCAGCGTCTGGAAGCGCCTCCTCGTGGGTTTCGCGCAGGACGTGGAGATCGATTCCGCGGGGCGCCTTCTCATTCCTCCGGAGCTCCGCGATTTCGCGCACATCACGCGGCAGGTGATGTTCGTCGGGCAGGGAAGCCACTACGAAATCTGGGACCTCGAGCTGTGGAACCAGCAGCTCGAGGCCCTGAGGTCCGGAGGCGGAACGACCCTGCCTCCGGGGATGGAGAACTTCTCTCTGTGATGCGGCCAATGACCCTGGGTCCGAAGCCGCTCCCCCAAGAGAGCGCGGTCCCGGCGTCAATCCCCTTCCCCCGTGAGTGAGGTTTCCCATGTCCCGGTCCTTGTCGAAGAAGCAATTGCAGCTCTCAACGTCCGTGAAGGCAAAACCTACGTCGATGGCACCTTTGGCCGCGGCGGGCACAGCGCGGCCATCCTCGCCCGTGTCGGTGTTCGCGGAAGACTTCTCGCTTTTGATCAGGACCCCGCGGCGCATGCGGATCGCGCGCTCGAAGATCCGCGTCTTGAGCTGATCCACGCGAGGTTCTCGACGATGAAAGAGGCGCTGGGCGCTCGCGGGATCCGGCATGTCGCGGGTGTGTTGCTCGACATCGGCGTGTCGTCGCCCCAGCTGGACGACGCGGCGCGCGGCTTCAGCTTCATGAGGGACGGTCCCCTCGACATGCGCATGGACACCACGCGCGGCGAAACCGCCGCCGAGTGGCTCGATCGCGCCGACGAAAAACAAATCAGGGAGGTGATCTTCACTTATGGCGAAGAACGGTTTGCTAAGCAGATTGCAGCAGCGATTGTTGCTGCAAGGCCCATTGCCACCACCCGACAACTTGCCGAGGTCGTGGGTCGCGCGGTCCGCACGCGCGAGCCGGGGCAGCATCCGGCGACCCGGACCTTTCAGGCTCTACGGATTCACCTCAATCAAGAGCTTGAAGAGCTGGAGGTGACGCTGCCGCAGGCCGCCGCGCTCCTCGAGCCCGGCGGGCGCCTGGCAGTGGTGAGCTTCCACTCGCTCGAGGATCGCATCGTGAAGACCTTCATCCGCGAGCGCTCCACCGGCGACAAGCTTCCCAAGGGCCTGCCGATCCGCGCCTCCGAGATCCCGCCGGCCGAGATGCACGTGGTGGGCAAGGCGATCCGCGCCTGCGACGCGGAGATCGCGCGCAACCCGCGCGCGAGGAGCGCCGTGCTGCGGGCGGCGGAGAAGAACTAGTGGGCCGCGTGAGCGCCGTTCTCCTCGTCCTCGTCATCGTGTCGGCGCTCTCGGTGATCACGTCGCAGCACCACGCGCGCCGCCTCTTCAACGACCTCGAGAGCGAGCAGGCCGCTGCCAAGAAGCTGGACGAGGAGTTCACCCAGCTGCAGCTCGAGCAGAGCACCTGGGCCACCAACAAGCGTGTCGAGGCGCTCGCCGCGCGCAGCCTCGGCATGCGGCTGCCGGATCCGTCCAACACCGTGATCGTGACGCTCACTACGCGCGCTGCGGGCGAGGCGGACCGATGAGGTTCGAGAAGCGCACGCCCCAATTGCGCCTGAAGCTCGAGGGCTGGCGCTCGCGCCTGGTGCTGATCGTCGCCATGGCGGGGTTCGCGACGCTCGGCGCGCGCGCCTTCTACCTGCAGGGCATGCACACCAGCTTCCTGCAGGCGAAAGGCGAGGCGCGCTACGGGCGCGTGCTCGAGCTTCCCGCCTCGCGCGGCCCGGTGAAGGACCGGAACGGGCAGGCGCTTGCGATCTCCACGCCGGTG
>JBDTXQ010000045.1:0-10976 GCA_040006115.1 Usitatibacter sp. | reverse complement strand
CGCGCCGCCCGGTGAGGATCTTGTGCCCGTAGGTCTGGTGGCCCACGTCCCAGATCAGCTTGTCGGCGGGCGTGTCGAACACGTAGTGCAACGCGATGGTGAGCTCGACGGTGCCGAGGTTCGACGAAAGGTGGCCGCCTGTCGACGAGACCGAATCGACGATGAAGGCACGCAGCTCCGTGGCGAGCTGGTTGAGCTGCTTGCGATCGAAAGTCCGCAGGATCGCCGGGTCGTCGACCGTCTCGAGGAGTGGATATGAGCTCATGCGACGGTTTCCATTCTACCGCCGCCGGTGGACGATGAAATCGGCGATCTGGGCGAGGCGCCGGGCGCGCTCGCCAAAGTTCGCTAGCGCACCCTGGGCGTCTTCGAGGAGCTCGAGCGCGAAGCGGCGCGCCTCGGCAAGGCCCATGAGGCTCGTATAGGTAGGCTTGTTGTCGGCCTTGTCCTTGCCCGCGGTCTTTCCGAGGGTCGCGGAGTCGCCTTCCTCGTCGAGGATGTCGTCGACCACTTGAAAGGCGAGGCCCACGCACTTCGCGTAGCGGTCGAGGTGATCCTGCTCTTCCTGCGAGTGCTGCGCGCCGCAATGGGCGCCCATCACGACCGAGGCGCGGATGAGGGCGCCGGTCTTGAGGATATGCATGAACTCCAGCTCGGGAAGAGAGATCGCCTTACCAACGGAATCGAGGTCGATCGCCTGGCCGCCTGCCATGCCGCGGGAGCCCGTCGCCGCCGCGAAAAGCTGGATCATCTTCAGCTGCGTGGCGGGGCTCTCCGCGAGCGGCGTTTCCGAGAGAAGCTGGAAGGCGAGGCTCTGCAGCGCGTCACCGGCGAGGAGCGCCGTGGCCTCGTCGAACTCCACGTGGCAGGTAGGTTTTCCACGTCGCAGCACGTCGTCGTCCATGCAGGGGAGATCGTCGTGGATGAGCGAGTACGCGTGGATCATCTCGATCGCGCTGGCCACGACCTGCAGGCGCCGGGGATCCGCGCCGGTGACTTCACCCGCGGCGAACACGAGCATCGCGCGCACGCGCTTTCCGCCGCCGAGCGTGGAGTAGCGCATTGCGTCGTGCAGGCGCGCGGGAGTGGTGCGCGCCTGCGGAAGGAGCTCGCCCAACGCCGCCTCCAGCCGCGCGGCAACGTCGCGCGACCACGCCTCGAAATCCGGCGCGCTCACTTCGCTTCGGGCGTGAAGTCGCGTAACGCCTCGCCGTCGAGGATCGCGATGCGGGCCTGGGCGTCGGTGAGCTTGCCCTCGCAGAACTTGATGAGCTCCGCGCCGCGCTGGTAGGCGGCGAGCGACTCCTCGAGCGGGAGCTTGCCGTCCTCCATGCGGGCGACGAGGCCTTCTAGCTCCTCGAGGGCCTTTTCGAACGTCAAATCGGCGCGAGATGCGGGGGGAAGCTTGGCGGACATCGAGGGCGGGCCTGCGGGGTTTCCTGTGTAACCAATTTTACACCAAAGGTCTTGAAAATTAAGGGAACTCAGCCCAAAATAGCGGTCTTACCTTTCGTAGAAGTGTATCGGGACGGAGCTGCAGAGTTAAAAGCTAGCTGACTCGATTTGCCCGGATGTTGTTTTCATCTTCGTTTCATGGGGGTGCGGATAATGTCGGATCTCGCGAGTCAGAGACAGCTCACGCGCTCGTCTCTCCACCTGCCGCTTTCGTGGTATTTCGACTCGAAGGTGGCGGATCTCGAGCAGAAGCTCCTTTTCGCCCAGGGTCCCGGGTACGTCGCCCATGAGCAGATGGCGCCGAACCCCGGCGACTATCGCGTGCTCGACTGGCGCTCCAAGGGCGCGTGGTCCCTCATCAACAACGATGGGCGCCACGATCTCGTCTCGAACGTGTGCCGCCATCGCCAGGCGATCATCCTCCGCGACAAGGGGACGCTCCCCGGCGGAACCATCACGTGCCCGCTGCACGGCTGGACCTACGACGGCACTGGCAAGCATCTCGGCGCGCCTAAATTCCCCGATCACCCGTGCCTCGACCTGCCGCGCCAGGGCCTGCAGAAGTGGAACGGCATGCTCTTCAACGGCAAGCGCAACGTGGCGCGCGACCTCGCGAACCTCGGCGTGGCCAAGGAGCTCGACTTCGACGGCTACGTGCTCGACAAGGTCGAGACCACCGAATACGACTTCAACTGGAAGACCTTCATCGAGGTTTACCTCGAGGACTACCACGTGGGCCCGTTCCACCCCGGGCTCGGCCAGTTCGTCACCTGCGACGACCTGCAGTGGGAGCTCGGCGACTGGCACAGCGTGCAGACGGTCGGCGTGAACCAGCGCCTCGGCACGCCTGGATCCGACACATACAAGCAGTGGCACGACCAGGTCCTCAAGTATCGCAACGGCGAGCCGCCGCCCCACGGCGCGATCTGGCTCACCTACTATCCGAACGTGATGGTCGAGTGGTATCCGCACGTGCTGGTGATCTCGACCCTCTATCCGCGCGGGCCGGAGAAGTGCCTGAACGTGACCGAGTTCTACTACCCTGACGAGATCGCGCTCTTCGAGCCGGACTTCATGGCGGCGCAGCAGAAGGCGTATCACGAGACCGCGAAGGAAGACGAAGAGATTTGCATTCGCATGACGCAGGGCCGCAAGGCGCTGCTAGAGGATGGACGTGAGGAGCACGGTCCCTACCAATCGCCGATGGAAGACGGGATGGTGCACTTCCACGAGTTCATTCGGCGCGAGATCGGTCAGCACGTCTGACGCTGCGCGCGCCCCCCGCGCGTTTTACTGCTCGTAACATCCAGACCTCCATCGACTATCCGACGCGCCCGGTGGATACTCGACTCCGCACTTAATCTTCCGGGGAGAACGACATGGAAGCAGTCGGAGTCGGGCGCAGGGCCGTCGCAGTCTTCATCGATTCGATCCTGCTCTTCATCGTGGGCTACATCGTCGCGCTCGCCACGGGCGGGACTACGGAGACCGGGTTCGCCATCCACGGGGGGCCCGCCTTCCTGTGGTTCGGGCTGTGCCTCGCCTACTTCGTCGTCATGGAGGCGATGACGGGTGCCACGCTCGGCAAGCGCGCCATGGGCTTGAAGGTGGTGAAGCAGGGCGGCGAGCCGATCGACTGGTCGGCGTCGATCGTGCGCAACATCCTGCGCATCATCGACGGGCTCTTCTTCTACCTTGTGGGCGCGATCGTGGTGTGGGTCTCGAAGAACAAGCAACGGCTGGGCGACATGGCGGCGCACACGATCGTGGTGAAGGCGCGCATCGTCATCCCGTTCCTCATCGCCCTCGCCTTCGGCGGCTTCCATCATCCGGAAAGCGCGGCCGCCTCGCCGCGTTACTCGGACCTGGTGCTCTCCGACTCGAAGGGAGGCGCCGCGAAGAGCACCTTCGCCCCGCAGACCGCGAAGCTCTTCCTGCACGCGAATCTGGTCGACGTGCCGAGCGGATCCAGTGTGAAGAGCAACTGGATCGCGGAGAAGACGCAGGTGGCGCCGCCCAACTACAAGATCGACAGCGTGGAGCTGAAGGTGGGGCCGCTCATCAACAACGTGGATTTCAACTTCAGCAAGCCCACGGCAGGGTGGCCGGAAGGCGACTACCGCATCGACCTCTTCATCAACGACAAGCAATCGGGGAATGTGAAGTTCAAGGTCGCAAAGTAGCGCGTCGTTCCCCTCGCTATACTAATCCGAGCTAACCGGGCGGCCAATGCCGCCCCGTTGCGCTTTCAAGCTGCTCCTCCGCTATTCGTTGTCGAACTCGTGCACGACCGCCCAGAGCGTAGCGAAAGTGTGCTGCGGATAGTCGGCGTGCAGCTCTTCGTAGTCCTCGGCGCGCACGGGCTCGCGCTCCTTGCCCTTGCGGATCTCGAACCAGCGGCCCTGGATCTTCTCGCGCGTGGCGTGCGGCGGCATCGCCGGGCGGCGCAGCAGCGAGCTCGTACCCGCGAAAAGACGCCTCTTCAGCGTGACGTCCGCGGACGAGATGCGGAAGAGCTTCGTGAGCATGTTCGAGGTGGCGCCATTGCGGATGAAGAACTCGAGCTGGCGGGAGCGCTTGCTGAGGTAGTCGACTTGCCGCAGGCCGTGCTCGAGCGACCCCGCGTCGATGGCGATGGCCACGCGCGGCTCGGCCATCTCGGAGAGCTTCACGAGTTCGACGGTGCTCAGCGTGCGCAGCTCCTCGACCTGCTTTTCGGTGAATCCCTCGGGCGGCGGCATCTTCTCCTGCGCGCCCTGCTGCAGCTCGCGAATGAGCTGCGCCAACACCATCAACCTCAACTGCTGGTCGCGAATGACAATCATCGGACCCTCCCCTGCGCCGCGAATTTCGGATTTGTTGTCTTGCTTGAAGCTTGCGAAGTCAAAACTGCGCCGTCCGCGCTCCCAAGTCAATCGGGAATTTCCCGATTTTTTTTCGTCCAAGCCGTTCCGCCGGGCACTTAACTTGCAGACGAATAAAAGACAGGCAAAAAACCCGGGGTTTAGTCTTCCTCGCGCTCGAGCTTGAACTGGGAGGCTAGGTGCTGCTGGGTCTGGGGCGGGACCGGGGCGTAGTGGCTGAATTCCATGGTGTAGGCGCCCTGGCCTCCGGTGACGGAACGCAGGCGCGACTGGTACTCGGAGACTTCCGAGAGGGGCACCATGCCCTTGATCGACATGAGGTCGCCGCCGGTGCTTTCGGTGCCGGTCACCTGGCCGCGCTTGCCGGAGAGGTCGGAGGCGAGGTCGCCCACGAAGCGGCCTGGTGCGGTGATCTCGATGTTGACGATCGGCTCGAGCATGATCGGAGAGGCCTTCAGGATCGCGTCGATCACGGCCTTCCTTCCCGCGGTCACGAACGCGATCTCCTTGGAATCCACGTCGTGGCTCTTGCCGTCGTAGACAATGACCTTCACGTCCTCCACGGGATAGCCTGAGATCACGCCATGGTCGAGCGCCTGGCGCACGCCCTTCTCCACCGCGGGGATGAAGACCGTGGGAATCACGCCGCCCTTCACCTCGCTCGCGAACTGGAAGCCGGTGCCGCGCGCGAGCGGCTCGATCTTCAGGAACACCTCGCCGAATTGCCCCGCGCCGCCGGTCTGCTTCTTGTGCCGGCAGTGGCCTTCGGACTTGCGCGTCACCGTCTCGCGGTAGGGGATCTTCGGCGGCTTGGTCGCGACGTCGAGCTTGTACTGTTGCGTGAGCTTCTCCAGCTTGGTGCGCATGTGAAGATCCCCCAGCCCGCGCATGACCGTCTCGTGGGTTGTGGGGTGACGTTCGACCCACAGGCACGGGTCCTCCACCTCGAGCTTGTGCAGCACCTCGAAGAGGCGCTGCTCGTCGCCCTTCTTCTTCGGTTCCACCGCGATCGAATGCATCGGCGTGGGAAAGTCGAGCGAGCGCAGCCGGATGTGGTCCTCGTCGTGGGAATCGTGCAGCACGCTGTTGAACTCGATCTCCTCGACCTTCGCGATCGCGCCGATGTCGCCGGGCACGAGCGAATCGACCTCGACCATCTCCTTGCCCTGCAGCTGATAGACGTGGCTCGCCTTGAAGGGCTTCTTGCCCTCGCCCACGTAGAGCTGCGTGTCCTTGGTGACCGTGCCCTGGTGCACCCTGAACACCGAGACCTTGCCCACGTACGGATCCATGATCACCTTGAAGACATGGGCGAGGACGTGCTTCTTCGGGTCGGGCTCGGCGTGGAATTCCTCGCCTTCCGTGGTGGCGGATTTCACGAAGGGCGGCGGATTGCTCTCGGTCGCGTTGGGCGCGAGCTTGGCGAGGATCTCGAGGAATTCGGGCACCCCGGCGCCGGTGCGCGAGGAGGCGAAGCAAACCGGAATCAAATGGCCTTCCCGCAGCGCCTTCTCGAAAGGCGCGTGCAGCTGCTCGGGCGAGAGCTCCTCACCCTGCTCGAGGTAAAGAGCCATCAGCTCTTCGTCCACCTCGACCACTTGGTCGATGAGGTTGGAATGCGCCGCCTTCACTGACGAGAAATCCGAATCTCCATCAGGATTGAAGAAGCAATCGACCACGTCCTTGCGCCCGTGCGCGGGAAGGTTGATCGGCAGGCATTCCTTGCCGAACACTTCCTGGATGCGCGCGAGGAGCGCGGCGAGGTCCACGTTCTCCGCGTCGATCTTGTTCACGAGGATCATGCGGTCGAGGTTGCGCTTGGCGGCCGAGCGCATCATGCGCGTGGTATTGAGCTCGATCCCGTTCTGCGCGTTGATGACGATCACCGCGAGGTCCACGCCGGCCAGCGCCGCGATCGACTGCCCGGCGAAGTCGGGCATGCCGGGGGTGTCGATCAGGTGAACGTGGATGCCTTTGTAGGGAAAATTGACGACTGCCGAGGAAAGGGAGTGGCCGTAGGTCTTTTCGAGGGGATCGGAGTCGGCGACGGTGCTGCCTCGCTCGGTGCTGCCCATCGCTCCGATCACTCCGGTTTTCCACAGCAGGGCCTCGGCCAACGTCGTCTTTCCCGCCCCGCCGTGGCCCACTAGAGCCACGGTGTGGATGTTCTCGGTAGTGTATTTCGCCATGGCGAAGACTCCTCTCTGCTGCTCTGCAGCAAGACCGATGCGAGGGGGATTGCCCCTAGGTTACTAGCCTCGCAAAGCGGAGCGCAACTAGGCTGAAATCTGAAGCTGGATGGTGGCGTTTTCGCCTGCGAGCGCCTGGGCGATCCAGCGGTAGGCGCGGATCGCCGAGCGCGCATTCTCGATCGCCTCCACCTCGGTCGCACCCCGCGTGAAGCAGCCCGGCAGGTCGACGACCTGGACGAAATAGCATCCGCACGCGCGGTAGACAGCGATGCGGTAGCGGGCGGACGAGACGGCTTCAGGCATGCGCGAAAACATAGCGCGCGGCCCGCGCGACGACGCCCGAAAACCCCATCGAACCCGTTCGCGATTCTCGAATGTCCGCGCGGCGCGGCTTGCCTACGATGGCCTCACCGGTCGGGGCGCGAAGCCAACCCCTCCGGATCCAAAGGCACCAGCTTCAGTGGAGGACCCGTGAAAGAACTGAGTTTCGAGGAAGTGTTGCGCATCGCCGGGGGCGTTCCCGTCTCCGCGGCGCTTGATGAAGTCACCTACCGTGCGCCGCAGGAGCCGGCGAGCGAGCCCGTCGACTACGCACGCCTTCTCGGCCCCGTCCTGCGCGAGTCCGAGCCCAGCTGATCCGTGAAGGCGCGGCCCGCGTTTCCGGCCGCCCGCAACTCCGGGCCCAGGTTGCTCCCGGACATTCGACCGAGATACCAGCAGCCGAAAATGCAAGGAGACCTCGATGAAGGAAGTGCAGAAAAAGGACACGCCCGAAATCTCGGGAGGCCAGAGCTCCCTCGAAGATGGCGGCCTGCCGTGGGTGCCACTGCCGTCGCCCGGATTTCCGCCGATCCCGGGGGGCCCGATCGACCCGCTCGATCCGCTCGGCGACGCGATCAGCAAGAACCAAGTTCAATCCTGAAGGAGACGAAGATGGAAGACATGAAACAAGTCGTCACGGCTGAGCAGCTCAAAGAGATCGGCGGCGGCGGTGACTGCACGGCGCAGCAGTACGTGACCCTCATCACACAACTCACCCAGTCATACGAGGACCTGATCGATTTCAGCTCGCACGTCATCGAGCGCGTGATCACCTCGGTCCAGTCGTAGGAATTCAAGGGGTCGATGCGCGGGCCGCCTCCGAGCGGCCCCTTCAAGGGAGGAGCCATGAAGGACCAGACCCAGCCGCAAGTCTCGGGCTTCCAGATTGCCTTCCTCGTCATAGCCGTGCTCCTGCTTGGGGCGCCCGCCGAAAAGTACCTGTTTGGCCGATGGGCATGGGGCCAGGAACAGGGGTTGCCCGTAACGCGCTTCGCGATCTTCACTCTGGCCATCGCGATCTTTCTCACCGTTCCCGCGTTGAGGCGGCTGTGCCGAGGCCTCCTTTCTGAGTCCATACCGAAAGACAAGCGACCCGAAGTCGGAATCGTATTGGTGATCCACGTGGCGTGCGCGTTCGCGGCCTTGGGAGCCGTCGTGCTATTGGCGTGGTCTCGAGGCTGGGAGCCAGCGCTTGCCCGCTTCGTAGGCGAGCAGGCCAAGGACGCCGAACAGATGAGCCAAGCGCTCAGCGTCGGCGGCGTGCTCACGTTCCTTGTGCTCGCCGGCTTTATCGCTCCGATCGTCGAGGAGCTCGTATTCCGCGGGATGCTCTACCGCGCGTGGGCCGAGCGGTGGGGGTGGCTCGCCGCCGCGCTCGCCACCTCCTTTCTCTTCGCGATCATCC
Source organism: Usitatibacter sp. (assembly GCA_040006115.1). GTDB lineage: Bacteria > Pseudomonadota > Gammaproteobacteria > Burkholderiales > Usitatibacteraceae > Usitatibacter. Next base: position 2,739 of record JBDTXQ010000045.1, on the reverse strand, counting down.
ATCCCAACAAGTTCTCGCAATTCTTCGCCTCCATCCTGTACATCGGCCTCTACCGCAGGACCGGCTCCCTTCGCGCCCCGATACTCGTGCATGGCCTCTTCAACATGCTCATGTGGTATCCGTTGGTCGGGCAGTTCCTCTTTCCGAATGCGGCGCGCGGAACCGGCGAGCTTTCCTACTTCACGGTGAACCTCGTCGCGCTCGGCGCCGTGGCAGTCGCGTTGCCGTTCTACTTGTGGATGGCCCGCGACAAGAAATCGCTCCTGCGACGCTAATTGAATGGGCAACCGCTCGATGTTCCGCCAGGAATCGGAGCAGGCACGAGCCACAGCCTGGCTGGGCCGCGTCGTGCTGATCCGCCCGGTGTCGTTCACCTTCATCACCGGCTGCGCGCTTGCCTTCGCCGTCGCCCTGGTCCTCTTCTTCGTGTGCGGCGAGTACACGCGCAAGGCGCGGGTCACGGGGGTCCTCGCGCCCAGCCACGGGGTCGCGAAGATCCTTGCGCAGCAGTCGGGCATCGTCGAGGCGGTGCACGTGCGCGAAGGCGACCGCGTGGAGAAGGACGAGGCGCTCGTGATCCTGGGCGATGGGCGCGCCAGCCGCGGGCGCGAGGATGTCGGCGCCGCGGTGTCGTCGCGGGTCGCCGCTCGACACCACGCGCTGGCGAGGCAACGGGAGTTTGCGCTCGCCGCGATGAACGCGGAGCAGGCCTCCTTCGCGAAGCGCCGCGCCGGCTTCGAGCGCGAGGTGGAGCAGATCGACGCTGAGATGGAGTCGCAGGCCAAACGCGTGGCGATCGCGGCGAGCGGCGTCGATCGCGCGCGCAAGCTCGAGGGCATCGGCTTCCTCGCACCCGCGGCGCTCGACCGCGAACGCGACGTGGCACTCGACCACGAGTCGCGCATGGAACAACTTCGCCGCACGCGCGCCGCCCTCGTGCGCGAGCTGGCCTCGATCGAATTCGACATGGACGGCGCGCGCGCGCGCGCCAGCGGGCAGCTCGCGGCCATCGACCAGCAGCACGCGTCCCTCGACCAGGAGCGCATCGAGCGCGACCTGCAGTACCACGCGGCGATCGTCGCGCCCGCCACGGGCCTGGTCGCCACCGTGCTGGTCGAGCCCGGCCAGATGGTGACGCCGGGAACGCCGCTCGCGACGCTCATCCCAGAGCATTCCACGCTCGAAGGGCATCTCTACTCGCCGTCGCGCTCCATCGGCTTCGTGCGCGCGGGCCAGGTCGTGCTGCTTCGATATCTCGCCTACCCGCACCAGAAGTTCGGCACGCACAAGGCGAGCGTGACCTCGGTGTCGCGCAACCCGATGCTTCCCGCCGAGCTCGGCTTCACGCCCGCCGACGGGAGCCGCGAGCCGGTCTACCGGATCAAGGTCGCGCTCGAGGGGCAGGCGATCCGCGCCTACGGCCAGCTCGAGCCGTTGCAGCCGGGCATGCAGGTCGAGGCCGACATCCTCCTCGACCGGCGCCGCCTCATCGAGTGGATCTTCGAGCCGCTGCTGGGACTCGCCGGAAGGACTTGATGGACCTCGCCAGCGCGCTGCGCTTCGGCTCCTCGAAGCGCCTTCCGGTTTTCCTGCAGACCGAGGCCGCCGAGTGCGGGCTCGCGAGCCTCGGCATGATCGCGTGCTTCCACGGACATCGCATCGACCTCGCGGGGTTGCGGCGACGCTTCACCGTCTCGTTGAAGGGCGCGACACTCGCGTACCTCATGCAGGTGGCGGGGCGGCTGCACCTCGCACCCCGGCCGTTGCGCCTCGAGCTCGGGGAGCTCGCGCAGCTGCGCGCCCCGTGCATCCTCCACTGGGACCTGAACCACTTCGTGGTGCTGGGCTCGAGCGACGGGCGCGGCGCCGTGATCCACGACCCCGCCTTCGGGATGCGCCGCATGCCGCTCGCGGAAGTGTCGAGGCATTTCACCGGCATCGCGCTCGAGCTTTCGCCCACGCCCGAATTCCTCCCGGCCGACGACCGCCGTCCCGTGCACCTGCGCAGCCTCTTGGGGCCCGTGGTCGGCCTCAGGCGCTCCCTCTCGCAGGTGTTCATCCTCGCGCTCGCGCTGCAGGCCATCGCGGTGGTGAGCCCCTTCTACATGCAGTGGGCGATCGACGGCGCGGTGGTCTCGGCCGATCGCGACCTCCTCACCGTGCTGGGCCTTGGATTCCTCATGCTCGCGGCGATACAAGTGACCCTCACGCTGCTGCGCTCATGGGTGGTGCTCTATCTCAGCACGACGCTGAACCTGCAGTGGCTCGCAAACGTCTTCTCGCACCTACTGAAGCTCCCGGTGAGCTGGTTCGAGAAGCGCCACCTCGGCGACGTCGTCTCGCGCTTCGGCGCGGTGAACAACATCCAGCGCACGCTCACCTCGAGCTTCGTCGAGGCGCTTATCGACGGCGTCATGGCGGTCGTGACCTTCGCGATGATGGTCGTCTACAGCGCGGCGCTGACGGGCCTGGCGGCATGCGCGGTCGCGCTATACGGCGTGCTGCGCTGGGCCTTCTACGATCCGCTGCGCCGCGCGACCGAGGAGCACATCGTCCACGCCGCCAAGCAACAGAGCCACTTCCTCGAGACCGTGCGCGGGGTGCAGTCGATCAAGCTCTTCGGGAGGCAGGAGGAGAGGCGCTCGCGATGGCTGAACCTCGTGGTCGACGCGGTCAATACCGACCTCGCCACGCAGAAGCTCGGGCTCGGTTTCCGCTCGGCCAACGGGCTCGTCTTCG
>JBDTXQ010000044.1:0-11019 GCA_040006115.1 Usitatibacter sp. | reverse complement strand
TCCGGCGTCGCCTCGAAAACGAGGCGCAGCTGCTCGAGGACCGCGACATGCTCCTCGACGCGGAAGTCCGCCGCGATGCCGGTCGACGGCACGATGCGGCCGCGATGGAATTCCTTGATGATCGCCCGGCGCCGCGCCTCCAGCGGGGCGATTGGAAGGTAGAGCGCAGGGCCATCATCGACGCGCCGGCCGGTTCGCAACCCGCCCTTGCCGTCGAGATCCGCGCGGAACACGGCCTCGCCCGGCCAGGCGGCCACGCCCTTCAGCGCGGGCATCCATTCCCACAGCCACGCGTCGAGAACCTCGATCTGCTGGCGCGTGAGGTTGCCGCCCGCGAAGCGGTCGAGCAGGAGCGTGCGAAAGAAAAGCGCTTCGATGGACACGATGCGCGCGCGCGCGTCGAGGCGCACTTCGCAAGGCTCGAGCTGGCTCCCGGTGCCCATCGCCATGCGCATGAGCCAGTGCATCCAGCTGTAGTCGTAGCGGCCGCGTCGCCCCACCACCCATTTCGCCGCCTCGCCCCAGTGCAGGAACGCCAAGGCGACGAAGCGAAGGGTGCGCGCGTCGTCGAATCCGACGCGGCGCTCGAAGACATCGGCCGCGCGCCGTGCGAGCTCGGCGAGCTCGGTGTGCTGCTCGTAGATCCAAGCCGAAATCTCGCGGTCCTCGGGCTTCCAGCAAAGCACGGAGCCAAGCAGCTGCGGCTTCATCCTGAACACGCCCGCGTCGAAATCGCTCTCCATCTGCAGGAAAGCGGACACAGTCTCGTCGGCAGACCCGTCCGCAAGCATCGCGCGGATGGCATTGCGCGAGCGTTCGAATTCGGCGCGGGCGTCGGCGCGCTGGAAGTGCGGGGCGACTTTCATTGGGACCTCTCCGGTCAGGCCGCGAGCTGGGGCTTGGCGCACGCGACTTCGCAGCGGCGCCTCAGGATGCGATGGAAGTCGGCGGCCACCACCTCCCCGGTGAGGTCCCAGTTGGCCTGGATCCAGTTCGGCAGATCGGGCCACGGTCCGTAATGGTCGTGGTCACGCGGGCCGCTGGCGGCGCCGAACAGCGCCTGCCCCGGCGCGAGCGCTCGCCCGAGGCGCGAGACTTCCGCCCACGCTGCGCTCGCCGGGTGCAGCGCGCGGAACGCGCGCGCGCATTCCACGTAGCGAGCGGCGTCGCGCCCGAGGAAGAGAATCTCGAGCTGCGCAAGCCACAGCGCCTCGGAGCGCGAGTCCTGCTCGATGGCCACGTCGAGCAGCTCGAGCGCGGTGTCCGACTGGCCGTCCTCGAAATAGAGGCGAGCGGCCTTGATCACGCGCTCGGACGACTCGAGGTCCGCGGCGCCGCGCGCCACCCCGGGGAAGCGCGCGCTGATGTAGCGATCGCGGATACGGCTGAGGCGCGCGTCATTGCCGCGCGGATCGTGGTCGTAGACGGGCCGGGTACCCGTGCCTTCTCCGAGCCTCGCGCCGTCGCGCTTGTCGCCTTCCCACTCGATGGGTGCCAGCTCCACAGGCGCCTTACGGGTCGCCGCGAGAAGCTTGTCGAAGTCGAAGCCCGCGGGCTCGACGGCCTCGCGCTTGACCGCCGGGGCGACGCGCGGCTCGATTCGCGGGTCGAGCTTCGTCACGCCGACCTTCACGGCGGGCGCCGCGGCGCGTTTGCGGAAAAGCGGCGGCACGCCGAACAACCCGGTAGAGGCGAAACGAAGTGTCATCGACATGGGAAGCTCCTGAATCCTTGAATCAGCGGCTGGCGACGGGATTGGTGCCGCGCGGCGCGACGCTCCCCTTCACCAAGGTGGTCTTGCCGTTCAAAGCGGTGATCTCCCCGCCGATGAGCCCGGCCTGGATCTGCTCGGCGCTGGGCTTGTCGATGCCGGCGCGCGAGAGCGAGCGTTGCGCGTTGGAGAGCGCCGCTTCCACGCCGCCGTAGCTCATCGACGAGGTGGGCGTGAACCCGGCGATGCTCACGTTGCGACCGGGCCCGCTGGTGACGAGCGTGATCGGCGAGCCATTGCGAAGCCCCGCGACGAGCGCGTCGGCGTTGGAGCGCCCCCCCGCCCAGTCGGAATACTGGGTGGCGAGGCGCGTGGAGTCGGCAGGGGGAGCGGCGAAGGCGGCGCCGGCGAAAGCGAGGGCGGCGCCCAGGGATCCAGCGATTGCGCGAGAGGTCATTTGCGGTCTCCTTAGGATGGCTCCACTATGATTGCCATTCCTCCACGCCGCAGTCGGCTACCTCCTAGAGTGGATTAAGCGAATGTCCTCCCCCACGGTGAGCCCGCTCCTACCCCGCGGACTAGGCCAGATGAACACATTGATCGTCGCGACCATCGCGGGGGGGCTCCTCTTGGACCATCACTGGCTCAAATACGGCCAGATCGTGGTGAGCGCCGCGGCTTGGCTCATGTGCGCCCGTCTGTGGATGCGCTCCGGGCCCGGCCGCCGCGCCCCCCTGGTCGCCTGCCTGGTCTTCGCCACCGCGGGAGAGATCTTCCTGTCCCTCGTATGGGGGTTGTACGAGTACCGCCTGGCCAACATTCCCCTGTTCGTGCCGCCCGGGCATGTGCTGCTCTTCTTCCTGGGCACGCAGGTGGCGGCGCGCGTTCCCGATCGCGGCGAGTGGTGGATCGCGCTCGCGGCGCTCCCCGTGGTGATGGTCTTCGCCTGGCAGGGCCGGGACACGCTCGGGCCCCTGCTCTACGCCCTCTTCATCGCGTGCATGCTGCTTTCGCCGTCGCGCAAGCTCTACGCGACGATGTTCGTGCTGTCGCTCGCCATGGAGCTCTACGGCACGTGGATCGGCAACTGGGTGTGGGCGTCGCACGTCCCGTGGCTCGGCCTCGCCACGCTCAACCCGCCGATCGCGGCGGGCGCCTTCTACTGCGTGCTCGATTTGCTCGTGGTGAGCGCGACCGGAAGGATGGCCGCCCCGGCGCTCAGCCTCCAGCGAGCCCAGCCCTGAAGGCGAGCGTCGACTCGACCCACGACGCGACCTTGAGGGCGTGCTCGTCCTCGCGGTAGCGGCCGACGACCTGGATGCCGAGAGGCAGCCCGCGCGCGCCGAATCCGGAGGGGATCGACACGGCGGGCATCCCCGCCTGGGTCCAGAGCGAGCAGAAGCTCGCGTCGCCGGTGCTCGCGAGCCCCTCGGGCGCTTCGCCGGTGGCCGGGATCGTCGCGATCGCGTCGTTGCGCTCGAACACGGCGTCGAGCCAGCGGCGATACTCGTCGCGCTTCGCGCGCGCCCGCGTGTACTGATCGGGCGTCACGCGGTGGCCGCGGTCGAGGATCTCGATCAGGTGCGGCGAGAGGCGGATGCGGTGGCGCGATTCGATCGAGGCGAAGCACTTCACCGCGTCGCGCGCCATGATCACCATCACGTTCTCCCACGCGTCGTCGAAGAGGCGCGGAAGGTTCACCTCGCGCACCGCGGCGCCGGCCGCCTTCAGCCTCGCGACGCAGTCGTCGAAATGGCTCTTTTGCGCGTCGCTCGCGAGCGGCCATTTAGGCGTGCGCACCACCGCGAGCCGCGGGGCCGCGGCGAGCGGCTCGAGCGGCACGCGCAGGATCTTTTCCGGGCCGCGAGTGACCGTGGACTCGTCGCGCGGATCGGGCCCCATGAGGCAAGTGCCGAACCACGCGGCGTCGGCGACGCTGCGCGCGAAGACGCCGACCGTGTCGAGCGTCGGGCTGAAGGGATGGATGCCGGTGCGCGAGATCGCGCCCAGGCTCGGCTTGTAGCCGACCACGCCGCAGTACGCGGCGGGGCGGATCACCGATCCGAGCGTCTGCGTGCCGATCGCGATGGGGACGAAGCCCGCGGCGACCGCGGCGGCCGATCCGCTCGATGAGCCGCCCGGCGAGTGCGCCGTGTTCCAGGGATTGCGCGTCTTGCCGGGCTGGCGATAGGCGAACTCGGTGGTCACCGTCTTGCCCATGACCAGGCCGCCGAGCGCCTCGAGGCGCCGCACGATCCATGCGGAATGGGTCGGCACGTTATTGGCGAAGATGCGCGAGCCGTAGCGCGTCGGAATGCCTCGCGTCGCGATGATGTCCTTCACGCCGACCGGGATGCCGAAGAGCGGGAGATCCTGCAGGATGCCACCCGCGCGCTCCTCGGCCTCGGCCATGGCGCGCGAGGCATCGAACCATTCCCACGCCTGGATGCGCGGCTCGAGCGCGCCCACGCGCTCCGAGCACGACGCGATGTAATCCTGGACGGTGGCGCGGCCTTCGCGGTAGGCGCGCAGGGTGTCGAGAAGCCCGAGGGGATAAAGGTCCATTTTTTTAATTAGTTACGGTGCCCCCCTCCGGGGGGCCACTGGACCGCTATTTTGCCGTTCCCCGGGGGGGATTGCTAGCTGAAAGCCGCTTTCAGGGCATTTATCCCCGCCAAAGCAATGACTTCGTCGTCCGCCGCGCGCACTCCGGAGACCCCCACGGCGCCCACGATCGCCCCGTCGACCTCGATCGGCACCCCGCCCTGGAGCACCGCCATGCCTTGGGTTATGGAGAGGAACGCGGTGCGGCCGTTGTTCACCGCTTCCTCGAGGAGGCGCGAGGGGCGCTTCCACGCGACCGCCGCGCGCGCCTTCTCGACCGCGGTCTCGATGCTCGACCACTGCGCGCCATCGAGGCGCGCGAGGAGCATCGCGTGACCGCCGTCGTCGACCACGGCGATCACCACCTTCCACTGGTTGCGCAGCGCCTCGGCTTCCGACGCCGCGAGCGCTACGCGCGCGGCCTCGAGGCTGAGGGTCTTCCTTTCCGGGAGCTTGATCGCCATGGATCGATCATAACGCCGCGGCATTTCCCTCGCGCCGCGGTCGGGGCGCACGGACGGGCGTTATGGCAATTCGCGATCAGTGGGCTGGGCCGCGGCCCAGAGTGCCGCGAGCACGAGGCAGACCGCCGCGCCGAGCGCCACGGTCGCGCCGATGGCGCGAAGCACGGGCGTAGCCGAAAGGGCGAGGATGCCGAAAGTGATGAGCGTCGCGACGCTGCACAACGCGATCGCCAGGCGCGCCCTCTCGCGTTGCGTCTCGTTCGCCGCCGGACGCTCGAAGAAGAGCGCGTAGTTGAGCCCGATGCCCAGCACGAGGAGCAGGGCCACCACGTGGAAGACGCCGATGCGCTGTCCCGCGGCGACGAGCAGGGCGATTGTGATCGGCAACGCAGCCGCCACCGGAGCGGCGACGCGAAAGGCGCGCCGGATGGACCCCAGACCCGCAGCGAGCAGCACGCAGATGAGCGCCACGCCCATGAGCGCCTGGCGCGTCGCCTCGTGCCGGAAGCTCTCCAGCATCCCCGTGGACACTTCCTTCAAGTCGACAAGCCGGGTCGTCGCGTTCGGCAGCTTCGCGAGAGCCGCGCGCACCGCGCTGGGATCGGCGACGCCGCCCAACGGCGTAAGCACCAGCCATTGCCCTTCGAGCGCGATCACCTGCGCGTTGACCTTGGTGCCGAGGGGCGTGCCGGCATACGCGGCGCGCGTGAGCGGCGCGGCACCGCGTGCGGCGGCCACGTCGGCCACGAAAGGCGCGAACGCTTCGGCACGATAGGGAAGGCCTCGCAGCGCATCGCGAAGATTCGCTTCGAGCGCCGCGTTGTCCGGCAACGCGCTTAGCCGCGCGGCTTGCGTGGATGGCGAAGGCAGGTAGCGCGCGGGCGAATCGTAGCTTCGTATGAGGCCCGCGGCCTGCCAGCGATCGAGCGCGGGCAGGATCGCTTCGGCGGCCTCGAGCGCAGCCGCCTCGCTGCTACCCCGGCTCGCGAGGAATACGCTCACTTCCGGCGCGCCCATCTGGCGCCGCAGGCTTGCGTCCTCGGCGCGCATTGCCGCCGGGATGGGGCTCACGTTCGCGAGGTCGTGCTCCCACCAATCGGGATGGGTGGCGGCGAGCCAGCCGACCGCGATGAGCGTAGCCGCAATCGCCGCCAGGCGCAGCCCCTGTGCGCGCGCGAACGCGTCGCCGCCGGGCACGCGCAGGCTTGGAAATTGCAGCAAGCGTTCGCCCAGCAGCCACGGGATGAGCGCGTATGACGTGAGCCCCGCAACCGCCACGCCGACCATGGTCAGCACGCCCAGTTGCGCGAGCCCCTTGAAGCTGGAGAACGTGAGCGCGAGCGCGCTCGCGACCGTAGTGAGCACGGCGAGGAGCAGGGTGCTACGAATGCGATGCGCGGCGCCGCGCGCGGTCTCGCCGGGCTGCGCATTCAGCATGACGTAGCTCGGATAATCGACCGACTCGCCGATCAGCGTCGCGGCGAACCCGAGCGTGATCGCATGCACGGATCCGAAGACCGCCTGGACCACCAGGACGCCCGCCAGCAGGCCGAAGGCCGTGGGCGTGAGCACGAGCCCCACCGCGAGCGCCGAGCGATACACGAATGCGAGCAGCATCAGGATCACCCCGGTGGAGATCATCCCGAGGCGCAGCGCATCGGCCCGAATCAGGCGGCGCGATTCCGCCGCGAAGACCCCGGGCCCGGAGAGCGTGACTTTCAGCTGCGGCGCGGCCTCCCCTAGGGCCGCGCGCACCCGCGCCATGGCCGCCGCCTGCCCTTCGCTGTCGAACCCGGGCGCGCGCGTCTGCGCGATGAGGAAGGCCGAATCGCCATCGGCGCTGAACCATACGCCCCGGCGCCGTGCGGGCGCGGCCGCCGGTCGTGCGCGCGCGAGCGTCGCACGGAATTCGCCCGTGGGATCGCGCGCCACGTTGGCTCGCGTAAGGATGCCGGCGGGGGAGGCCATCTGCGCCAGGCTCTCTTCCAACGCAGCGCGCAGCGCGGGCACCGCGAATCGCTCCGCCGTCACGTCCGCGGAGAGTGCGTAGCGGTTGCGCATGAGGACTTCGCCCTGCGCGGCGAATTGGCCGGCGCTGCCGTTGGCGGCGTAGTCGAACGTGGGATCGCGCGACAGGCGCTCGGCGAGTGCGCGGCTCGCCTGCGCGAGCGCCCTCTCGTCGCCGCCATGGATCGCCACGAGCATGAGGCGCGTCACCAGCCCCTCGCGCAGCTGCGCCACCAGCAGACGCTCTTCCGGCGTGGCCGAGGGCGGCAGGAACGCCGCGAAATCGGCCTCGATACGCACGGCGCGCGACGCGTAGAGGCAGAGCGCGGCGAAGATCGCCAACGCAACGGCATAGCGCGCGAGCGAAGACCGGGGCGGCATGCTAGTTCACCGTCAACACCGAGCGGTCGCCGCTCGCCTCGTGCACCTCGATCTCGCGCACGCGCCCCTCGCGCCCCGCCACGACGATGCGTTGCACGTAGCGCGCGACCTCTTCGTCGATGGGCGTCATCTGCAGCTTCCAGTCGCCCTCGGTACCGTCGAGGGCGAGGCGAAAGTATTCGCCCAGCTGCTTCGCGTCCCCGGAGAGCACGCCGCGCAGGCTCGCCGCCGAGGCGGCGAGCAGCGGCTCGGCGGAAATCGCGATGCTCCTCTTCGTGCCGTTGCGCGTGATCGTGAGCTCCCGGCCGGCGATGCGATAGCCTTCCTTGCGCGGCGCCGCCATGTTCTTCTCCACAACGTCGGGGCGCCGGTAGACGAGCGTCCCTGAGCTCACCACCGGCTGCGAGAGGAGCGCCGAGAATTTCTTCTCGACGTACGACACCTCCGACGACGGCGTCTCCGACAGGAGCTGCATGAGGCGCGCGAGGTCGAAACCGGGCGCGGACCACGCGGAGCCCGCAAGAAGAAGGAGGATCATCACACCGGCCGCCTTCATCGCCTATGCGCTCCAGAAATCGTAGAAGTTGAACCAGTTGTAGGGAAAGCGCCGCGCCTGCAGCTCGAGGACGGCGGCGTAGGGCGCGGCCTCGGGCGCGCCGAGCGCTTCGAAAAGGATCTCATAGCGCCGCCCTCCCTGGAAAAGGCCGAACACCATGATCACCGGGGCTCCGGTTATGCGCGCGAGGCGGAAGGGGCTCAACGAAAAACGCGCCGCGAGCCCCAGGAACGGCACGGCCTGCGTGGCCTCGTCGCCGTAGATGCGGTCGGCGAGGATGCCGACCACCTCGCCGCGGTCGAGGCACTCCTTCACGCGCAGCATCGACTCCGGCCGCCCGAGCTCGATCACCTTGTACGGGGTGGCGAGTCCGGTGCGCGCGATGAGCTCGCGTAGCCCCGCGGAGTCCTCGACATGCATCACCATGTTGATAGAGAGGCCACGCTCCACGCTGCCGATCACTCCCAGCATCTCGAAGCTCCCCAGGTGCGAGCCGAGCAGCAGGCAGCCGCGGCCTTGGGCGATCGCGTCCTCGAAGATGCGCTCGCCGGCGATCGTCACCTCGAGGTCGCGCTGCCGGCCGTGCAAGAGGAATACGCGGTCGAGGAGCGTCGTCGCGAACACGAAGAGGTGGCGGTAGTTGTCGCGCCACGTGGCGGGCCGCCCGAGGGCGCGCGTGAGGAACTGCGCCGAAGCGCGCCGCGCGCGAGGCGCCGTCGCCAAGAAGTACGCGCAGATCGGTACCAGCAGCGCACGGCAAAAGGATCGCCCGAAGCGCAAGGCGAGCCAGATGATGAGGCGCTTCAGGCGCTCGCTGCCGCGCTCGGACCGGTTGCGCCACGCGCTTGTCACGTGGGCTTGGCGTCGGAATCGGCGCCTTGCAGCGCCCACACTCCACTCGCGATCACGGCGCCCGGCGCGTCGTCGCGGCCCGCGCGCCGCACCACGAAGCGCGCGCGTCCGCCCTCCTCCCGAGCATCGATGGAGAAGGGCTCGCCGGGCCGAAGGCCCAGGTGAAAACGCGCATGCACCAATTCGCCGGGCGCGCGCCGCGGAAAGCGCCCGCGCAGCGCATCGGCCACGCGCGCGAGCAACGTGACGCCGGGCACCCTTGGATCGCCCGGAAAGTGGCCCGCGAGGCACGGGTGGTCGGCGGCGATCACTTGGGCCGGCTGCAATCGCGCGAAGAGTTCGGCGAGTGCCGCCTGCTGCAGCTTGCCGTTGGCGTTTCGCGGCAAGCGTTCGACGCGATGGATGGGGCGCGGCATGAAGGCCGGATCGACACGCTCGCGCAGCGCCGCGAGAACCTCCACGGGAGCGAGCGTCTCCGAGACATAGAAGGCGGCGAGCCGCCGCGCGGGATGGGATTCATCCCCGGCGGCGCGAGTTTGCGGCGGGAACGCGAAGACGCCGTCGTCGACGCCGGGAATGCGGGTGAGCGCGAGGTTCAACGTGGAGAGCGAAGCGCGCTTGCCGCCCACCTTCACGAGGTCGGCGGTGCGCCCCAGCCAATGGAAGCGGCCATCGGGCGCGAGGTCGAGCAGGTCGCCGAGGACCACCGCCGTTTCGATGTGCGGCCCCTCGGCACGGAAGCGTTGCTCCTCACCCGCGCCGTGCGCGCCGAGCGCCACGCCCTGCATCGGCGTCCACGCCGTCTCGGAGGCGGTGCGGCGCGTGGCGAGGGCGCCGGTTTCCGTGGAGCCGTAGAGCTCGATCACGGGGACGCGCCACGCCGCCTCCGCCGCGCGCGCGAGATCCGCGGGCAGGCTCATGGTGGATGCGACCACACCCTCGAGCCCCGGCAGCGGCGCGGCCCGCAGCGCCGCGCGCATCGACATCGCCGTGGTCATCCACCACGCCGGCCGATCGCAGTCACGCAACGCGCTCTCGAGATCCGCGGCGAGCAGCGGATCGCTCGCGTGCACCGGCACCCCCGCCTGCCACGGCAGCATCACCGTGGATTCGAAGCCGAACATGTGCTGCGGGGGAACGCTCCCGACGATCGCTTGCGCGGGACGCGCCGCCCAGCCGAGCGCCGCGGCGAAGATCCGCGCTCCCGCGCAGAGCTGGCCCCAGCTCTTGGCATGCGCGGCGGGCTCGCCGGTGCTGCCGGAAGTGAAGAGGATCGCCGCCACCGCGGCGGAATCGACGCGCGGGATTTCGAACGGGCCTTCAGCGCCCTCCTCGAGGCTCGGCCCCAGCGCGAACGCGTCGACGCCGGCGATCGGCTTCTCGGCGAGCACGTAGCTCGCGGGATAGCGGCCGAGCAGCGCTTCCCAGTCGGCGCGCGAGCGCCCGGGAGGCAGGAGCGAAACCTGCCCGCGCATCAGTGCCGCGGCGTAGCCCAGCATGAAACCGTGGCGTGTCTCGCAGAGGTTGACGACGTGGCGCGCCGTCGGAAGCGCGCGCGCGAGGCGCGCGGCCTGCCCGAAGAACGACGCGGCGTCGAGCGTGCCCGCGGGGCCGATCAACACGGCGTCGCCCGCGCGATGGCTCGCGAGAGCGAGGAGGGTCATCGCGGCCGTCCTTCCGGGTCCGGGCGACGCCCGGACTCGAGCGCGCTCTCGCGAATCACGGCCAGCACGTTCGGCACCAGCACCGCGAGGGAGCCGTGCGCGCGATGCGCGAAGCGGCGATGACGGTAGATGTATTCGCCCAGGAAGAGGGTGCTGGGGACGACGTACCCCATCAGTTGCACCGATCGCGACCACGCTTCGAGGGTAAGGAAAGGGGCGAGCATCAGCGCCACGATGAAGAGGACCACGAAGCACGCCGTCCAGAGGCCCGTCAGCCAGCGCGCGTGGCGCGCCATGTCCCGCGGCAGGTCGGGGTGCTCCTTGCGCGCGATGCGGTTGATGAGCGGCTCGGAGCCCGCGCGCAGCGTCCGCCCGAAGAAGTACGCCATGAACGCGAAGGCGGCGAGCGGCGGGATGAAGACGAGGACGCGCACCGCATCGGCGAAGCGCCACGCCAACACGGCGAGCACCAGGCCCGCGGCGGCACCCGCGGCTCGATGTCCGGACGACGCGATCACCGCGCCCACCATGAGGCCGAGTGCCGCGAGCGCCGCGCCGCGCTCGCCGAACGCCGAGGCGGCGAGGTACGCCACTGAGAGCGCGAGCCAGGTGAGGCCGGGGCCCGAGCTGCGGATCACCGGTGTCGACTCCCTCAGCGCGGGCGCTTCTGCTGGATGTGCCCGGCGAGGCTGCGCAGCGAAGAGAAGATCTTCTCGTTGTCGGGGTCGTCGGAACGCAGCTTCACCGCGTACTTCTGCTCGATCGCCATGGACAGCTCGA
>JBDTXQ010000043.1:0-11419 GCA_040006115.1 Usitatibacter sp. | reverse complement strand
CAAGGAAGACGGGCTCATCGCGACGGTGCTCTTCAGCGGCAGCTTTCCCGCCGCGTGCGGCGAGAAGCACCGCCCGCTCTCGGTGTTCGACGGCCCCCGCTTCACGGAATCGGTGCTGCGCTGGGTGTGGAGCGAGGCCGGCGGCGTGCTACGCGGCAAGGTGCGTGCGGGCCCGGTTCCGCCCGAGGCGACCCTCTTCCTTCGCCACGAGTCGGAGCCGCTCGCCAACCTGGTGCGCGACATGAACAAGAATTCCAACAACGTCTTCGCGCGCCATCTGTTCCTCGCGCTCTCCGCCGAGCGCGGCATGCCGGGGGAAGCCGCGGCGAGCGCCGCCATCGTCCGCGAGCACCTGCGCGGGAAGGGCGTCGACGTGCGCGGCCTCGCGATCGAGAACGGCGCCGGGCTCTCGCGCACGGACCGCATCAGCGCCGGCGCGGTCGCCGGGCTTCTCAGGAGCGCGTGGACGAGCCCGGTGATGCCGGAGCTCGCGTCGTCCCTGCCGATCTTCGCGACCGACGGCACGCTCAAGCTGCGGCGTGGCGCGGGCGCCACGGGCCAGGCCCACCTGAAGGGCGGCACGCTCGCCGGCGTGCAGAGCGTCGCGGGCTACGTGCTCGACCGCGACGCGAAACGCTTCGTGATCGTGATGATCCTGAACCATGCGAACGCCAACGCAGCGCAGCCCGCGCTCGACGCGCTGGTGGAGTGGGTCCATGGCGGACGCCCTTAACCAACCGCCGCCGCTCGAAGGCTTCGACGCCTACGCGGGCGACGCCGGGGTGCAGGCGGCGGTGCGACGCGCGGGCGTCTCCCGGATCGACGCCGCGGCATCCGACCTCGGGCGTTTCGTGGGCTCGGCGGAGGGCCAGAGCCATGCCGCGCTCGCCAACCGCCACCCTCCGGAGCTGCGCACCCACGACCGCTTCGGGCATCGCATCGACGCCGTCGAGTACCACCCGTCGTACCACTCGCTCATGCAGCGCGCGTTCTCGGCCGGCGTGCACTCCACCGCGTGGAAGCTCGATCGCGGCGGGTTCTCGGCGCGCGCGGCGCTCTTCTATGTGTGGAACCAGCTCGAGCAAGGCACGGCGTGTCCGGTGACGATGACGTTCGCCTCGGTCCCGTTGCTCGCCCACGCGCCGGACATCGCCGCGACGTGGCGTCCCAAGGTGCTCGCCGACGCCTACGATCCGCGCCCTGCGCCGGTGGGCGAGAAGGCGGCGGCGACCCTCGGCATGGCGATGACAGAGAAGCAGGGCGGCTCCGACCTGCGCGCGGTGCAGAGCGTCGCCCACCGCGACGCCGACGGCTTCCGCCTGAACGGCCACAAGTGGTTCTGCTCCGCGCCCATGAGCGATGCCTTTTTCACGCTCGCGCGCCTTCCCGAGGGGGTCACCTGCTTCTTCGTGCCGCGCTCCCTCCCCGACGCCACGCGCAACCCGTTCCTCATCCAGCGCCTCAAGGACAAGTGCGGAAACCGCTCGAACGCGTCGTCCGAGATCGAGTATCGCGACACTTGGGCTTCGCTGGTGGGCGAGCCCGGGCGCGGCATCCCGACCCTGATCGAGATGGCGCACCACACGCGCTTCGACATCGTCGTGGGCATCGCCGGGATGATGCGTGCGGGACTGAACCAGGCGATCCACCACGCGCGACACCGCAGCGCTTTCGGCAAGCGCCTCGAGGAGCACGCGCTCATGGGCCAGGTGCTCGCGGACCTCGCGCTGGAGAGCGAGGCGGCCATGCTCCTCGCATTCCGGCTCGCGCAGGCCTTCGACGCGTCGACCAGCGACGCGCGCGAGCGCGAGCTGCAACGCGTGCTCACGCCGATCGCCAAATACTGGGCCTGCAAGCGCATGGCCCCGTTCGCGGTCGAGGCGATGGAATGCCTCGGGGGCAACGGCTACGTGGAGGAAGCGCCGCTCGCGCGCCTCTACCGCGAGGCGCCGCTGAACGGCATTTGGGAAGGCAGTGCCAACGTGATTTGCCTCGACGCGCTGCGCGCCGTCGAGCGCTCGCCCGAGGCGTACCGGGTGCTGGCGCAGGAAATTGCCGCGGCGCCCGATGCGCGCATCGCGCGTCTCGCGGGCACGGCCGGGAAGCTCCTCCAGGACTCCGCGCGCGCCGAGAAAAACGCGCGCACCATCGTCGAAGCGCTCGCGCTCTGCATGCAGGCGTCGCTCATGCGTCGCCATTCGAGCGCGGCGGCGGCGGAGGCGTTCGCGGCCTCGAGGCTGGAGGGGGCGGCGAGCCGGTCGTTCGGCACGTTGCCGGGGGAAACGGATACAAGTGCGCTCGTGGAGCGCGCGGCGCTAATAAGCTAGGCAGCCTTCGCCTCTTCGAGCATCGCGAGCTTGGCGCGCGCGGCTTCAAAGCTCTCGCCCAACCTGGCGAGCCCCGCCGCGTCGAATCGCTGCGCAAGCGCGCCGAATACCTGCTCATGCTCGGTCTCGATCAGCCGCGCCATCAGCTCGCGCGCGACCTCGACGCGCGCAAGCCATTCGAGCGAGCCGGCGCGCGCGTGCGCGAGCTTTTCGAAGAGTCCCTCGAGCAGCTCGTGCTTCACGAAGCGCTGGTCGGTGCGCGACGAATCGACCCCGGACTCGACGCCCTCGATGGCGCGATAGACGACGGTTTCCTTCGCGAGCGTGTCGATCAGCCACGAGCGGCGCAGCTCGGCGAGCTGCCGACGGCCGCGATGCTCGCCGGATTCGTGCCGCAACGCTTCCAGCTCCGCCAGGGCCAGTTCATGGTCCCGGCGAAGCTGGTCACGGATGTCCGTGGGCGAAATCTCGCCTGCGGAAGGCATCGGATTTTCCCGGTGCGGCAGCTGTGTTGCTCAGTACTTCTTGTGCTCGCGGGCTTCTTCCGACGTTTTCGCGCCGGCGGCCCCGACGTCCTTGCCCATTCCTTCGACCGTGTTGCAGCCACCCAGCATGAGGAACGACGCTCCAACGACAATTGCGAGAATTGCTTTCATTGTGATTCTCCGTGATTTCCCCCCGCGGCGCGAGGGGGTATTTGAACGAAGGACGACCCAGGTCGGTCGTCCCGCCAGACGCAACCCCATGGTCCACCAGCTGCCGAACGGGGGAAATCAGGAAAATGCCCCAACCCGTGTCAGCCTCGTCCTACGTGCGCTGAGCCATTTGCAGGATGCGCGTAACCGCGAAGACGGTGGCGAGCGCGGCGGCGAGCGCCGCGATGAACGCGATTGTTATGCCTAGCGATACGACAGCGGAGGCCACGACGAAGAAGAACGCGCTGAATCCGCTCAATCCCACAACGAAGCCGCGTGCGAGCCGCGCCACTGCGTCGGGCCCGTATAACGCGAGCGTGAAGGGCGGCATGATCGAGCCCGTCACCGGCACCGAGAGCATCACGCCGCTCACCACCGGCCCGAACTCCCGTGCGCTCCACAGGATCACCGCCGCGAGGACGAGCGCGGCAAGCAGCCTCAGTCGCAGCTCGATCGGGGGAATGCGCGGAAGGCTCGCGTCCGCGCGGGGGCGCGGGATCAGCAAGAACGCCGCGCCGAGCGAGAAGCCCGCGAGCGCCAGCGCGACGAGCGGCGCGAGGGGCAGCAGCGCCACGGCCAGGGCCGCCGCAGTGAAGCTCGCCCAAGCCGAAACGAGCGCGGCTGGCCAGCGTACGCGCCTCGCCGCGCGCGAGAAGACGACAAGGTGCGCGGCCTGCCCGACGATCGCCGCAAGGGTGACGACAGCGGAGCGCGCCGCGAACGGCGCGCCGTGATCGATGGCGAGGAAAAGCGTGATCGGGCCGCCGATCAACGGCAGCCCGCCGAGGTACCCGGAAACGGTGTGGCCCCAGCGGCGCGCGGCGAGGCTTGCGAGCCACACCGCCGCCGGCACCAACGCAAGCCTCAGCAGCGTTTCGGCGGTCACCGCGAGGCCGCTGCCGCGGGACCTTCCTTGCGGCGGTTGCCGCCGGGGACCATGCGGTATTCGTAGAGGCGGCACTCGAGCGCGCCGTTGTAGAGCACGGTCCTGCGCGAGGCGGCGAGGCGGATCAGCTTTGCGATCTCGGGGTCGCCCGAAAAGATGAACGCGGTCCAGTTGGCGAAGCGCTGCTTCAGCGCGTCGCCCAGCTTCGGATAGAACTCGGCGAGCTCCTCCTTCTCGCCGAGGCGCACGCCGTAAGGAGGATTGGTGACGATGGCGCCGGCGGGCGCGGGCGCGGAGAGCTCCAGCAGGTTCACCTGCTTCAGCTGCACCGCCTCCTCGAGCCCCGCCTCGCGCAGGTTGAGCGCCGCATGGCCTAGCGAGCGCCCGTAGAGGTCCGAGCCGTAGATCGGCAACGGCTCCACGCGCCGCTCGCTCTTCCTGGCGTTGGCGACCATGCGCTCCCAGGTGGCCTCGTTGTAGCGAGCGAGCTTCTCGAAGCCGAAGGCGCGGCTCCTGCCCGCCGCGCGCCCGAGCGTGATCTCCGCGGCTTCCGAGAGGAAGGTCCCAGCGCCGCACATGGGATCGAGGAGCGCCGTGCCGGGACGCCATTTCGCGAGGCGCAGGATGCCGGCGGCGAGGTTCTCCTTCAGCGGCGCCTCACCCGCGTGGTCGCGCTTGCCGCGCTTGAAGAGCGATTCGCCGCTGGTGTCGACGTAGAGCGTGCACACCTTCTCGTCGAGGAACACGTGCACGCGGATGTCCGGGTCGCGCGCCTCGACCGAAGGGCGCCGGCCCGCCGCGGCGCGAAACTGGTCGGCGATCGCGTCCTTCACCCGCAGCGTGATGAAGTCGAGGCTCTTCACCGGGCTGCGATGGGCGTTGGTGTCGATCTTGAAGGTGCGGTCGGCGTTGAAGTAGGTGTGCCAGCGCACCCCGTGGGCGCCGTTGTAGACATCGTCCTCGCTCTTGTAGGGGAACCTCGCAACGCGCCACAGCACGCGGCTCGCGATGCGCGAATGCAGGTTCACCGTGTAGACGAGGTCGAAGGGGCCGTCGAAGGCCACGCCCGCCTCGGAGGTCTCGAGGTGGGCCGCGCCCAGCTCGCCGAGCTCCTCGGAAAGGGCGCCGGCAAGTCCACGCGGGCACGGGGCGAAGAAATAATGCGTGCCCGTGTCCTGTTTAACCAGGATGCGCGGCGCGGATTTGGCGTCCGAGGACATCTCAGAAGGGCTTCACGACGACGAGCACCACGATGGCGGCAAGCAGCACGAGGGGAATCTCATTGATCCAGCGATAGAACACGTGGGAGCGGCGGTTGGCGTCTGCCGCGAAGTCGCGCGCGATGCGCCCGAGCCAGAAGTGGTATCCCACCAGCACGCCAACCAGCACGAGCTTCGCGTGCAGCCAGTGGCCGCCGAAGCCGTAACCCAGCCACATCCAGGTGCCGAATACGAGCGTAAGCACCATGCACGGCGTCATGATGCCGCGGTAGAGCTTGCGTTCCATCACCTTGAAGCGCTCGTTGGACACCGCGTCGGCGCTCTGGGCGTGATAGACGAACAGCCGGGGCAAATAGAATAGGCCCGCGAACCAGGCGACCACGAAGACGATGTGCAGCGATTTGATCCACGGCATAAGCCTATAATTTTACGTGATGTTCACCCTCCGCCCCGTTCTGGCCGCATTCACGCTCTCGCTGGCCGCGCTGCTCGCCCCCGCCGCGGGCGCCGCGCCCGTGGTGAAGACCGAGCACGTCGAGGCCGAGCTCGTCGCGCAGAAGAGCGCGGCGCAGCCCGGCAAGCCCACGCTGGTCGGCCTCAAGCTGCGCATGGAACCGCTGTGGCACACCTACTGGAGGAATCCCGGCGACTCGGGGTTGCCCACGCGCATCCAGTGGATCCTTCCGGAAGGCTGGAAGGCGGGCGAGATCCAATGGCCCTATCCGCACCCGCTGCCGGTGGGCCCGCTGATGAACTACGGCTACGAGGACGAGGTGGTGCTGCTCGCGGAGCTCACGCCTCCCGCTAGCGCTGCGTCCGGCACGGTCCCGATCAAGGCGCGCGCCGAGTGGCTCGTGTGCAAGGACATCTGCATTCCCGAGAAAGGCGAGCTCGACATGGCGTTAGCCGTGTCGGCCGCGGAGCCCGCGATGCAGCCGCGCTGGCAGGCGCACATCGATCGCGCACGCAACCAGCTCCCGGTCGACGCGGCCGGGTGGAAATACGAATCCTCGATGAAAGGCAAGGCGCTCCTCGTGCGCATGACGCCGCCGGAAGGCGCCGCGGCGCCGGCGAAGGCGGCATTCTTTCCGGAACGCGAGAGCCTGATCGAGCCCGCGGCGCCGCAGAAGGTGACGCGCGACGGACGCGCGTTGCTGATCGAGATGAAGCTCGCCGAGCCGGTCGTGAGCGGGCTCGACGCGGTTAAGGGGGTCGCCGTCTCCGAGAGCGGATGGGCCGGCTCGGGCGGGCGCAAGGCGATCAACGTGGCGGCCCCGTTGGCTGCCGCGCTCGGCGCGGCGGCGGGTACGGCGGGCGACGCCGGCAGTGGCGGCGTGGGCGGCAGCGCGCTCGCCGCGCTCGCGTTCGCGCTGATCGGCGGCCTCCTCCTCAACCTCATGCCCTGCGTGTTCCCGGTTCTCGGCATCAAGGTGTTGGGATTCGTCGAGCACGCCCACGGCGAGGCCCGCGCGATGCGCGTGCAGGGCGTGGTCTTCGCGATCGGCGTGGTGCTCTCCTTCCTCGCCCTCGCCGCGCTGATGCTCGCGCTGCGCGCCGGCGGAACGCAGCTCGGTTGGGGCTTCCAGCTGCAGTCGCCGCTGGTGGTGATGCTCCTCGCCGCGCTCTTCTTCGTGCTCGCGCTGAACCTCTCGGGCGTCTTCGAGTGGGGCGCCTTCGCGCAATCGCTGACGTCCAGCCTCAGCGCCAAGGGCCGCTACGCCGACGCATTCCTGTCGGGTGTGCTCGCCACCGTGGTCGCCACGCCGTGCACTGCGCCCTTCATGGGCGCCGCGGTCGGCTTCACGCTCACGCAGGACGCGGCGCTCTCGCTCGCGGTGTTCGCGACGCTGGGCGCAGGCATGGCGCTCCCGGTGCTGCTGCTCTCGCTCTCTCCCGCGCTGCTGAAGCGCCTGCCGAGGCCCGGCGCGTGGATGGAGACATTCAAGCAGGTGCTCGCCTTCCCGCTTTATGCGACGGTGGCGTGGCTTGCCTGGGTGCTCGGCGCGCAGGCCGGCAACGACGCGGTGTTCGCGCTCCTCGCCGGGCTCGTCCTCGTCGCCATGGGCGCGTGGATGCACGGCCGCTCGCTCCATTCGCCGGCGATGTGGCGTACGGCGATCGCGGCGATCCTGGTCGGCGTGGGGCTGGTGGTGGCGTGGCCGGGCGCGAATGTCGCGCCCGCCGGCGGCACCGTTGCACGCAAGGGCGAGCTGCCGTGGCAGGAATGGTCGCCGGAAAAGGTGGCCGAGCTCACCGCGGCGGGCAAGCCCGTGTTCGTCGACTTCACCGCTGCGTGGTGCGTCACGTGCCAGCTGAACAAGCGCATCGCGCTGCACAACGCCCAGGTGATCGCGGCCTTCGCCTCGCACGACGTGGTGCCCTTGAGGGCCGACTGGACGCGCCAGGATCCGCGCATCACCGCGACCCTCGCCCGCCTCGGCCGTAACGCCGTGCCGGTCTACGCGCTCTATCTTCCGGGCGAAGACGCGCCGCACCTGCTCCCCGAGGTGCTCACGCCCGCGCTCGTGCTGGACGAGATCGCGCGGCTTCCCGCAGGCCGCGCGACGACCGCGATCACGCAACGCTGATTTCGCAAGGAACCGACATGAAGAGAATCTTCGCCCTCGTCCTTTCGTGCCTCGCAGGCGCCACGCTCGCCTCTGCGCCGGCCGGCGCACCCGCGCCCGCCTTCACCGCGACGGACCTCGCCGGCAAGCCCGTGAACCTCGCCGACTACAAAGGCAAGACCGTGGTGCTCGAGTGGCACAATTTCGGCTGCCCGTTCGTGCAGAAGCACTATCGCAGCGGCAACATGCAGGCCCTGCAGAGGAAGTACGGCTCCGACGTGGTTTGGCTCGCGGTCAACTCCACGCACAGGAGCTCCTCGGACTACACCGATCCCGCCAAGCTTTCCTCGCAGCTGCAGGGATTCAACGCGTCCCCAGCGCGCTACCTGATGGACGAACCGGGGACGATCGGCATGGCATACGGCGCGAAAACCACCCCGCATATGTACATCATCGATCCCGCCGGCAAGGTGGTCTACAACGGCGCGATCGACGACAAGCGTTCCACCAATGCGGAAGATGTGAAGATCGCGAAGAACTACGTGGCCGCGGCGCTCGACGAGATGAAGGCCGGCAAGCCGGTCAGCGTCGCCGCGACCACGCCCTATGGATGCACTGTCAAATACCGTTGAGGATCATCGAATGAGAAAAGCACTCACCCTCGCCCTCGCCGCCCTCGCGGTCCTCGCCGCAGGCTGCGCGCCGCTATCCACGCAAAGCCCGGGGGAAGGCCTCTCGCCCGTGAACGCCGTCTCGGAGGGCGCGGACAAGCACCTCATGCTGTTCGGCTACGACGTGGTGAGCTATTTCGCCGAGGGCCACGAGCGCGCGGGCTCGCCCGCCATCAAGTCGGAATACAAGGGCGTCACGTTCCGCTTCTCGTCGGCGGAGAACAAGCGCGTCTTCGACGCCGCGCCGGGAAAGTACATCCCGCAGTTCGGCGGCTACTGCACCAACGGCATCGTCTACGGGATCCCGTGGGGCGGCGACGCGGATACCTGGAAGATCATCGACGGCAAGCTGTACATCTTCGGCGGGCACGGCTCGATGGATGCGTTCCTCCTCGACGTGCCTCGCAACATGGCGCTCGCCAACAAGTACTGGGTCGAGGAAGTGAACGGATCCAACGCGTTCGTCCAGCGCACCCGGCGGCTCATCTTCCGCGTGCCGCACTACAAGAGCGGCGCCGAGCTCGCCGCCGAGGTCGCCGCGAAGAAGAAGGCTAGCTGATCGCTTTCCACGAAGACCAGGGCCGCGCGCGCAGGATCCTCATCGCACCCAGCGCGCGACGATCTCGCGCAGGACGTGCAGCTTGCGGTGGAAGAAGTGCTCGCCCCCGGCGACCACGACGACCGGGATGTCGCGCGCGCCCGCCCACGCGATCGAATCGGAGAGCGGAACCGTCTCGTCTAGGTCGCCGTGCACGACTACGGTATTGGCCGCGGTGTGACGGCCGGGCGCGCCGAGGTTCGGATCCGCCGGGTCCGGCGCTTCGCCCATGCCGTGCCCGGTGATGCGGCGGAATCCCGGCGCGACGAGCACGAGCTGGTCGAAATCCGCCTCGCCGCTCGCGCGCGTCGCCACCGCTCCGCCGAAGGAAAACCCGGCGAGCTTGAGAGGAAGCGCGCCGGCCGTCGAGCGCGCGTGCCCGATCACGGCGAGCATGTCGGCGGCCTCGCCCCGCCCCTCGTCGTGGGCGCCCTCGGCAGCGACGACACCACCTCGATCTTGCCCGCGGCCCCGTCGAGAAGCACACGGGCGGAGGCGGGCGCCACGCCTAGATCCTGAGGCGCTCGACGACGCGGCCCTTCTCGAGATGCTCGTCGATGATCTCGTCGATGTCGTGTTTATCGACGTAGGTGTACCAGACCTCTTCGGGATAGACCACGATCACCGGCCCCTCCTCGCAGCGGTCGAGGCAGCCGGCCTGGTTGATGCGCACCTTGCCGGGCCCGGCAAGATCGAGCTCCTTCACCCTCTTCTTGGCGTAGTCCTTCATTGCCTCGGCGCCGCGCGCGGCGCAGCATTCCCGCGGCGGATCGCGCTGGTTCAGGCAGAAAAAGACGTGGTGCTCGTAGAAGCTCATCGCGCCGATTATCGCATGGCGTCGCGGCGCACCCGCAGGAAGAGCGCGACCAGGAAGGCGAGCGCCATGAGCGGCCACGCCTCGTGCAGGAAGCGCGTGAGGGTAGTGAAGCTCGCGAGCTGCCCGTGGGGCCAGCGGAAGACGCGCAGGAGGTCCTCGAGCGGGCTGTAGGCGCCGACGATCTTGGAGAAAAGCGCTCCCGCGAGGACCAGCACCAGGCTCAGGTAGATCCGCCCGGCGCGCCCGAAGCGCCGCGAAGGGACGAGGAGCGCGATGCCCACCGCGAGCCCGATCACGCGGCCCACGCTCACCCAATCCTCGGCGAAGTGCGGCTGCAGCATGAAGGACGCCGCCATGAACTTCAGCCACAGGGCGACGCTCAACAGCACCAGGGTCACGCGCAGCGTTCCGATCTCCCCCTTCAGCAGCGACGAGACGAAGAGGCCGAAGCCCCAGATGCTCATGGCGACCGCGGCCCATTGCAGGATCTCCAGCTGCGTCACCCCGGGGGCGCCGCCCTGGATGTTGCCCGCGCCGAAGAACGGCAGCGCCGGATTCAGCTGCGCGATCAGCCACAGCATGATGAGGACGAGGCCGGCGTCGCCCCACACGCCGGCAATGAGGAGGCGCTCGCGCATCTCGCCCAGCGGGCGTGTGACGAGGGAGTACACGGGGTCGGCGAACACCAGCGCGCCCCAGAGCGCGCCGCCGGCATTGGCGAACGTGTCGTAGATCGAGGCGATGCGCCCGGGAATGAAGAGCTGGCAGGTCTCCATCACGAAGCTGAAGGCAGCGCCGAACGCGACCGCCTCGAAGATCGGGCGCGCGCCCCGGCTCGCCTGGCGGAAATACAGGCATGCGAGGGTGCCCATCGGGACGTAGGCGAGCACGTTAAGCGCCACGTCGAAGGCGCTCACGTAGCGCGGCCGCGAGAGGAACGCGGCGACCGCGTCGGAAACGGGAAAGCGCAGCGGCGCGAACGGATACAGGCTCGCGTAGGCGATCAGCAGCGCCCAGACCGCGAGCGAGCCGCGATAGCGGCTGGAGCTCATCCGAGCGGCTTCAGGCCCTTGCGATACATCGCGGCGCGCTCGACGTAGTGCTCGGCGATCCAGGTGTTCGTGGCGATCTCCTCGGCGGTGAGCATGCGCACGACCTTGTTCACGCCGAGCACGAGCGAGCCGTCGGGAATGACCTTGCCCTCGGTGACCGTGGCGCCCGCGCCGACCAGGCAGTTCCTGCCGATCACCGCGTTGTTGAGCACGATGGCGCCGATGCCGATCAGGGAGTTCTCGCCCACCGTGCAGCCGTGCAGCATCACGAGGTGGCCCACGCTCACGTTCCTCGCGAGCCTCACCTGCACGCCGCCGTCGGTATGCACCACCGAGCCGTCTTGCACGTTCACGTTCTCGCCGAGCACGATGAGGTCGTTGTCGGCGCGAATAGTGACGTTCCACCACACGCTCGCGCCGGGCCCCATCACCACGCTGCCGATCACGGCGGCGTTGTCGGCAACGAAGTAATCGCCCTCGAACGTGGGCTTGCGGTCGTCGAGTTGATAGATCATCGGGGAGAAAATGGTGTCAGGTACGACATTTCCGGATTATCTGCGGAAAGTCGTACCTGACACCACTTTTT
>JBDTXQ010000042.1:0-11579 GCA_040006115.1 Usitatibacter sp. | reverse complement strand
TCCACTTGCCGATCGCGCTCCAGCCCTCGACGCAATCGTGGCGCGTGATCTGCGTGCGGCTCGGCATCGCGCGAATCTGCGCGAGCGTGAGCGCAACCGGATGCTCGACCAGCCCGTCCACCTGCAGGGACCAGTCGGCGAAGTGGCCTGCCGCGAGCGCCTGGTACTGCGCGTCGGCTGGCATCGAGGTGCCATTGCTGCGGAAGGTGGGCGACAAGTCCGCCTCGGCGAACTCCTGCGCCATGGACTTGCGCGAGGTGATTAGGTGCTGGGCGCTGTTGCTGAGCGACTCGCCCACCGCGAGCACCTTGGGAAACCACTCCGACATCGAGAGCTTCTGGCAGCCGGCGGCGAAGAGGGCGCCGGCGCCGCCCGCGAAGCGAAGCAGGAACCGGCGCCGGTCATTCGGGGTCATGGCGAGCCTCCAGGGGAGTGACACGATATTTGCCCGTGATCATCGAGCGCAGGTTGTTCCAGAGCCCGGTGATGATCACCTCGAACACGTGGATCATCACGAAGCCTACGAGCAGCCACGCGGCGACGAAGTGCAGCGTGCGCGCGGATTGCCGGCCGCCGAACAGATCCACCCAGCCCGGAACGATGGTATCGGCCCACGGCGACATCGCGAGCCCCATGAGGATGAGGAGCGGCAACACCCCGAAGATGATCGACAGGTACGCGAGCTTCTGCAGCACGTTGTATTCCTTCGCCGCCTCGCCCTTCGCATGGCGAAACCGGACGTGGTCCTTGATCGACTGGCCGATGGAGCGCCAGTCGGTGCGCGTGGGGGCGAGGTCGCGGGCGAGGTGGCGGGTCGCGATCGAATAGGCGACGTAGGCTACGCCGTTGATCGCGAACAGCCATGCGAAGAAGAGGTGCCAGTTGCGCGCCATCGAAAGCCACGCGGAATCGGGGATCGTCATCCACGAGGGGAAGCCGCGCGCGACGATCTCACCCTCGGAGCTCGCCGATGCGCCGAGCACTCCCGTAGTGTCGAAGTCGTGACCGAGGACTCGCGTGATCCCGGTCACCTTCCCGTCCGCGTCCTCCTTCGAGGTGAGGGCCAGGATCGGGGGCCTGCCGGTGTAGGAAGACTTGCCCCAGTACAGCGCCGGGTGGGCGTTGAATATCTGCAGGCCGCTCATCAGCAGGATGGTCGCGGAGAGCACGTTGATCCAATGCATCACGCGGATCGCGAGCTTGTGGCGCTTGTAGAGGTAACCGGCCATCGCGTGGGGTCTCCGGGGAAGCTGTCGAGCGGTTGGTCGGGGGTTCGCGCCGCTCCTTACAACTATAGGCGATCCGGTATAGTCGTTTTCGACCGCATCCCGGAGACCTCCCATGCTGATGTCCGCTGCCGATTACCGCGAATCGCTGCGCAGCCTCCATCCCACGGTCTACGTCGACGGCAGGAAAGTGGATTGCGTCGCTGACGAGCCGCTTCTCGTCCCCGGAATCAACGGCATCGGCGTGACCTACGACTTCGCGCTGCGCGAATCGTCGCAGGCGCTGATGCGCACGCAGGCGCCGGGATTCGACGGCCCGATCAACCGCATGCTTGCGATTCCCCGCTCGAGCGCCGACCTCCTCAACAAGCTCGAGGCCGTGCGCCTGGTCTGCCAGGAAACGGGCTGCGCGCAGCGCTACCTGGGCGGGGACGGCCTCGCCGCGGTCTTCCATGGCACTCATCGGATCGATGCGGAGGAGGGCACCGAATACCACGCTCGCCTGAACGCCTATCTCGAGCGCGTCTACGCGAACGACTGGACGCTCGGCATCGCGATGACCGACGCCAAGGGTGACCGCTCGCTGCGTCCCTCGCAGCAGCCCAACGCCGATACCTACGTGCACATTGTGGAGCGCCGCGCGGACGGCATCGTGATCTCCGGCACCAAGGCGATCGTCACCGCGGCGCCGTACGTCCACGAGCTCCTCGTGACGCCATGCCGCAACATGACAGAGGCCGACCGGGATTTCGCGGTGTGCTGCGCGGTGCCCATCGATGCCGAGGGGCTCACCATCGTCGCGCGTCCCGCCGGGCGTCCCGGAGAGGGCGCCGCGACCTTCAGCAACAAATACGGGCAGTCGACCGGGGTGTGCCTCTTCGACAGGGTCTTCGTACCGTGGGAGCGCGTGTTCTGCGCGGGCGAATGGCGCCACGCGAGCGCCATCCTCTACAACTACACGGCGCAGCATCGCCACACGTGCATCGCCGCGCGGGCGGGATTCGGCGACCTGCTCATCGGCGCGGGCGCGCTGGTGACGGAAGCCAACGGCGTGAACCTGGACGAGGCGCACAACTTGCGCGACTCCATGGTCGATTTGATCAAAATTACCGAGGGCTTCTACGCGTGCGGTGTCGCGGCCTCGGTGTATTCCGAGGAGAGCGAGGCCGGCATGGTGACCCCGGACCCGGTGTTCTCCAATATCGGCAAGCTCCTCCTCGCGACCCAGATCTACGACATGCACCGCCTCGCGCACCACGTCTCCGGCGGGATGATCGTCGCGCTGCCGGGCCCTGCCGAGGACCACAATCCCGCCACGGCGGGAAGGCTCTCGGAAGTGCTTGCCGCGCGTTCCGACATTCCGTACGAGAAGAGGATCGAGGTGGCGCGCTTCCTTGAGGACCTCACCGCGTCCTACCAGGCCGGATGGTATTCGCTCATCAGCCTGCACGGCGGGGGCTCGCCGGAAGCGATGAAGATGGAGATCTACCGCAATTACCCGATCGGCAACAAGGTGGACCTGGTCGAGCGCCTCCTCGATCGCGGCGTGCTCGCCGACGAGACGCGCCGCATCACGCGCAACCGCCAGCCGGGCAAGTGCTGCGCGGTCGGCTGCTTCGCGCCCGACGCGCCGCGCATGGTCGCATTGCCGCGCGCGCCCTCGAAGTCCGTGGCCGCGGATTAGATGGGCGCCGCCGGCCGCCTCGACCGTGACCGGTCGCAGCTCCTCATCGTCGACGTGCAGGAGCGCCTCGCGCCGCATGTCGAGGCGAACGAGGCACTGATGGTGCGATGCGAGGCATTGATCGCGGCCGCGATGGCGTTCGGCATCCCCAAGCTTCTCACCGAGCATTGCCCCGCGCAGATCGGGCCCGTGGTGCAGCGGCTACGCAGCCGTTTCGCACCGGAGGAGATCTTCGCGAAATCCAACTTCGCCGCGACCGACCACGCGGAATTCGCTTCGCGCCTGGTGCAGGGCCGCGACCAGCTCGTGGTAGCGGGCATGGAGGCGCATGTGTGCGTCATGCAGACCGTGCTCGGCCTTGCGGCGAATGGATTCGAGCTGTTCGTGGTGGCCGACGCGGTGGGCGCGCGCGCCGTGCGCCAGGACGATCGCCGCTACGCGCTGGAGCGCATGCGCGCCGCGGGCTGCACGCTGGCCGGGACCGAAACCGTCCTCTTCGAGTGGACGCGCTCCGGCGACGACGCGGCGTTCAGGGAAACGCTGAGGATCGTGAAAAGCCTGCCCTGAGCAATCGCCTTCCGCTCGCTAAACTCGGCCGTCCTCACATCTGCCGGAAGAGGTGCAGGTAGCTCCGGCTCACCGGCAGCACGTCGCCGCGACCCTTCAGATGGATTTGGGCGGTCTCGTTCTCGCCGCGCGAGACATGGCTGATCGATCGGCGGTTCACCACCACCGAGCGGTGCACCTGGACGAAGTGCGCGGCGTCGAGCTGCTCCACCAGCTCCTTCAGCGGCGTTCGGATCAGTGCCTCGGTGGCCTTGCCCGCGTCGCCGCGCCAGGCGACCACCGTGTACTTCTCGTCGGAGCGCAGGAAATCGATCTCATCGACGGGGATGAGGCGCAGGTCCTGCCCGACAGACGCGTGGATCCAGCGAAGCCGGGCTGGGGCGGCCTTCTTGTCGATGTGCGCCGCGAGCGCCTCGAGCAGCGCCTCGGCATCGGGAAAAGGCTGCGCGGCGTTGATGCGCGCTTGCAGGCGTGCCACGGTGAGCGCAAGGCGCGCGGCCTCCAACGGCTTCACCAGGTAGTCGAGCGCCTCCTGCTCGAAAGCCTCGACCGCGTATTGGTCGTACGCCGTGACGAACACGAGGTGTGCGCGCCGCCCGATCTGGCGCGCCGCCTCCACGCCCGAGAGGCCGGGCATGTGCACGTCGAGGAAGCAAACGTCGGGCTTCAGCGCCTCGAACTGCGCGACCGCCTCGCGCCCGTTGCGCGCCTGCGCCACGATGTCGAGCTCGGGCCACGCTTCGCCGAGGAGACGCGTGAGCGATGTGCGCAGGATCGGCTCGTCGTCGGCGACGAGCGCGGTCGGGCGCCGGACGGTCATGCCGAGGCTCCCTGGGCCGGGAATTCGAGCTCGGCGCTCACGCCTTGCGGAACGAGCGAAGAGATGCGCAGGCGCGCATCGCCGCCGAACACGAGCTGCAGGCGCTCGCGCAGGGTCGCGAGGCCCGTGCCGAGCCCTTGCGATGCCTTCAAGCCCACTCCGGTGTCGCGCACGTGTGCATGGCAGCGGCCCTCGCGCATCTCGACGCGGACCTCGATGCGGCCGCCTTCCTCGCTGGGATCGATGCCATGGCGCACGGCATTCTCGACCAGCGTGAGGAGGGTGGTCGGGGGGCAGCGAATGCCCAGCACGGCGGGGTCGACCTGCAGCTCGAACTGCAGGCGATCGGGCATGCGCATGTGCATGAGCTCGAGGTAGGCGCGCACCAATTGCAGCTCCTGCTCCATGGTGGTGGTGGGCTCGTGGAGGCGCGGCACCGCGGCGCGCAGGTAGGCGATGAGGCTGTCGAGTACCGTGGAGGCTTGCGGCGAGCCGGAGTCCACCAGCTCGCGCACGTTGGCGAGCGTATTGAAGAGGAAATGCGGCTCCACCTGTGCCTGCAAGAGGCGTAGCCGCGAGTCGAGCGCTCTCCTTTCCAATTCGCTGCGCTCGAGCTCGAAGGCGAGCGCCTGGCTGCGCGCGGCGTATTCGCTCTTGCGGAAGAGGGCGGCCACGGCGACCCACGGGCCCACGAGCAGCCCGCTCATGGTCATCATCATGAACCCGGACAGGCGCGCCTCGGTGCGCCAGAACGGCGCCTCCCCGGCGGGAGTGGTCGCCAGATAGATAGCCAGCACGGCGAGCGGCACCGCGATCGCGATGGCCAGCACCTGCAGCGCCCAGCGGGCAACCCAGCGCGGCAGCCGCGGGGGCCATTGCTCGAAAATCCCGAACGCCAGCAACGCGGCCAGCCCCACCAGCATCTCGCGGCCCATCAATCCGGCCGATGAGGTGATCCACGCGGGACTGAGGATCACGCCCATCAGGGCCGACACGCCGAGCGCGAGCAGCACTCGCCGCCAGCCCAGCATCAAGGCGAGGCCGCGCGGCTGTGGGGAAGAAGCGGCAGGAGTCATGGTGTGACGATAGTAATGATTTCACCCCGCAGTGGGCATCGATCCGACCAGCGACGCTGCCGCGCATCCGGGCCACGCCGGGACACGACAGGTTGCGGCCGGAGTCCGTCGGCCCCTGTCGTAGCTCGACCTCGGCGCCTCGTCGCTCGTCGCAATCGGCTCGCCGGCGCCCCATCTGTCGAGGACAGTCTCCCCCAAGTGATCCCAGAGGAGGACGACATGTCGAAGAACGTGGCTCGTTGGGTGGGGGCGCTCGTGGCGAGCAGCCTCTTCATGGCGCACTGCGTGGCTGCGGAGGGCGGAAAGCTCGTGAGCGTCCAGTGGCTGGGCCAGCACCTGGGGCACGGCGACTTGCTCCTCATCGATGCTTCGCCCGCGCAGCTGCACGCTGTCAACCATATCCCGGGGGCGGTGAACGTCGACGTGTTCAGCTTCGGCGGCCGCGACCTGTCCCCCGTCGAGATGCAGGGCCTCATCCAATCCTGGGGCGTGAGCGCCGGGAAGAAGATCGTCATCTACGACCAGGGCGGGACCTACTTCGCAACGAGCCTCCTCTTCGATCTGTACTACTACGGCGTGTCGCCCGGCGCGCTATCCGTTCTCGACGGCGGGTTCGCAAAATGGAAAGCCGACGGCGGCGCGGTCACGAAGGAGCCGACCGTGGCGCCGAGGGCGGGCACATTCCGCGTCGGGAAGGTGAACGAAAACGTGCGCGTGCGGATGCCGGAGTTCCTCCTCGCCTCCGGCGACCCGGCGAGGAACGCGCTCGTCGAGGCGCTGGAGCCCAGCCAGCATTTCGGCGGAATGAAGTTCTTCGACCGCGCGGGCCACATCCCCAATGCCGTGATGGCGCCCACAGCGGACTTCTACAACGCGGACAAGACCTTCAAATCCCCCGAGGAGATCCGGCGGATGTTCGCCTACCTCGGCGTGAGGCCCGAGCAGCAGGTCTACACCCATTGCGGCGGTGGCATCGCCGCGAGCGTGCCGTTCTTCGCGATGAAGTTCATGCTCGACTATCCCAAGGTAAAGCTCTACAAGGAGTCCCAGCTCGAATGGCTGCGCGACGACCGCGGGCTGCCGTTCTGGACCTACGACGCGCCCAACCTCACGCGCGACAAGGCGTGGTTGAACGCGTGGGGCAACAAGATGATGCGCAGCTTCGGCGCGGCCAAGCTCAGCGTGATCGATGTGCGCCCCGAGGCAGCTTTCAAGCAGTCCCACGTGCCGTTCGCGATCAACGTCCCCGCGGAAGTGTTCCGGCGCAACCTCGCCTCGCCAGCACTGCTCGCGGAAGCGCTCGGCACCGCCGGCGTCGACCCGAACTACGAAGCGGTGATCGTTTCGGAGCGGGGCTTGAATGCCGACTCCGCGCTTGCCTTCCTCATGCTGGAAAAAGTTGGGCAGAAGAGAGTGTCAGTCCTCGCGGACTCCGTCGACGATTGGGCATTTGCGGGCTTTCCCATCGAGAAGGATGCCAAAGGTTCTTCGGCAGTACCCACCAGCTATCCCGTCAGCCTTCGAGCGGGTCTCGTGACGAGCGAACCCCGGGTAACGCCGGGACTCTATCCGAAGGTCTATCTCGCTTCGGGCAAGTCCCTTCCCTCCAACGTGCCGGAAGGGAAAGTCATCCATCTTCCGTACACCGACCTGGTGAATGCGGACGGGAAGCCCAAGGCGGCGATGGAGATCTGGAACACCCTCGTGAAGGCCGGCGTGCCGCGCTATGCAGAGATCGTGACTTTTTCCGACGATCCCGGAGAGGCCGCGGCCAACTATTTCATCCTTAAGACGATGGGCTACCCGGACATCAAGGTGCTGGTGATGTGATCGAAGTGGGGCGCGACCTGCGTGCCGCGGGGATTCGCAGCTCCGCTTGAACGAAGCGGCGCTCGCAGGGGGGGCGATCGATACGTCTTACCGCATCGCTTCCACCTGGATGCGCAGGTGGATCTTGTCGCCCTCCCGGTACTGCGTCATGCCGAAATCGGAACGGTTGAAATCGCCGTCGGCGTCGGCCCCGCACACCTCGCGGCGCAAGAAAGGGTGGGTGATGCACTTGAAGGCGCGGATGTTGAGGCGCACCGGCCTGGTGACCGCGAGGAGCGAAAGCTCGCCGTCGACCGCGACCGGAACGTCGCCCTCGAACACCATCGGCCCGCGATAGCGCATCACCGGAAAGCGGTCGACATTCAGCCACTCGGCCGAGAGCGCGGCCTCGTTCATGGCGCGGTGGCCGAAATCCACGCTCGCCGAATCGACGCGGATCTCGACCGCGCCGGTCCTCGCCGCGCGATCGAGCGTGACGGTGCCGGAGGTCTTGTCGAACTTCCCGCGCCACACCGAAATCCCCATGTGCGAGAACTCGAAGCTGGGATAGGTGTGGGCGGAATCGATCCTGAGCTCCTCGGGGGCGGCGAGCGCCAGCGAAGGCGCGAGTGCGATCGCCGC
The DNA here is from genome assembly GCA_040006115.1 of Usitatibacter sp. Classification (GTDB taxonomy): domain Bacteria; phylum Pseudomonadota; class Gammaproteobacteria; order Burkholderiales; family Usitatibacteraceae; genus Usitatibacter. Next base: position 3,755 of record JBDTXQ010000042.1, on the reverse strand, counting down.
GGCGATGGCTAGTGCGCGCGGCGTCATTTGGGCTTCCTGCGCTTGGACTTCGCGCCCATCGCGAGCGTGACCCAGGTGGGCGCGTGGTCGCTCGCCTTCTCGAGTCCCCGTACCCACGTGTCCACGCCCGCGTCCACGAGGGCGGGCGCGAGCGCGGGGTTGAGCAGCAAGTGGTCGATGCGCAGCCCCGCGTTGCGCGGCCAATGCTGGCGGAAGTAGTCCCAGAACGTGTAGATCCGCTCGCCGGGGTGCCGCGCGCGGAGGGCGTCGACCCATCCTTGCGCGAGGAGCCTCGAATAGCGCTCGCGGCTTTCTGGCTGCAGAAGCGCGTCCTTCAGCCACGACTTGGGGTCGTAGATGTCGAAATCGGTCGGCACCACGTTGTAGTCGCCCGCGAGGACCACCGGGTGCCCGCTCGAATAGAGGCTCGCCGCGTGCTTGATGAGCCGCTCGAACCAGGCGAGCTTGTAGTCGAACTTGGGGCCCGGGCGCGGGTTGCCGTTGGGCAGGTAGAGGCAGCCCACGACGATGCCGTGCGCCGCGCCCTCGATGTAGCGGCTGTGATCGTCCCCGGGCTCGCCGGGAAGGTCGCGGCGCGTCTCGATGGGATCGGCGTCCTTGGCGAGGATCGCGACCCCGTTCCACGAGCGTTGCCCCCGCCAGATGGCGCCGTAGCCCGCGTCGCGGATCGCGGCGATCGGAAAGCCGGTATCGAGCGCTTTCAGCTCCTGGAGGCAGACCACGTCGGGCGACTCCTTCTCCAGCCACCGAACGAGGTGCGGGAGCCGTGAGACAATCCCGTTCACGTTAAACGTCGCAACTTTCAATTCACTCATGAAGACAACACTACAACATCTCCTCGCCATCGTCGTCGCATTCGCCGCCGCGGCGACCGCGCACGCGCAATCCTCCGCCTGGCCGACGAAGCCCGTGCGGATCATGGTGGGCGCCTCCGCCGGCGGCGGCACCGACATCGTGGCGCGCATGCTCGCGGAGAAATTCCAGGGCGTCTTCGGCCAGCCGTTCGTGATCGAGAATCGCCCCGGCGCGGGCAACACCATCGCGGCCGACGTCGCCGCGCGCGCGCCCGCCGACGGCTACACGCTCCTGCTCGCGACCAACAGCGCCCAGGCCATCGCGCCGCACTTGATGAAGCTCGCCTTCGACCCGATGAAGGACCTGGTGCCAGTGGCGCTCATCGTGGTCGTGCCCAACGTGGTCGCCGTGTCCCCCAGCGTGAAGGCGAACAGCATCCGCGAGCTGGTCGCGGAAATCCGCGCCGCGCCGGAGGGCTCGTACTCGTGCGGCTCTTCGGGCATTGGCAGCACCCAGCACCTCGCCTGCGAGGCGTTCGGGCTCGCGACTCGCACGAAGATCACTCACATCCCGTACAAGGGCTCCGCGCCCGCGCTCACCGACCTCGCGGGCGGCCAGATCCAGCTCGACTTCGACACGACCTCGTCCGCGATGGCGTTCATCCGCGGCGGCAAGGCGAAGGCGCTCGCGGTGATGACGCCGAAGCGCTCCGCGGAGCTCCCCGACGTCCCCACGCTCGCTGAAGCCGGCATCGAAGGCGTCGAGATGTCCACCTGGTACGGGCTCTTCGCCACCGCCGGCACGCCGCGTGACATCCTCGCGCGGCTGCACGTCGAGACCATGAAGATCCTCGCGATGCCCGAGATCCGGAAGAAGCTGCAGGGCCTTGGCGGCGAGCCGGGCACGCTTACCGCGGAGCAGTTCGGCGCGATGAACCGCGCGGACTTCGAACGCTTCGGCAAGCTCGTGAGGGACGCCGGCATCAAGTCGGAGCAATGAATCCCTAGCGCCGTTGTCCATGGATTCATGAAGGCGCTTCTAGCTCCGATGCTCTTCCTCATGGCGCACGCCGCGCAGGCCGAGCCGCCCACGGCGTTCGCGGGCTGCATCGCGGAACTGCGCGCCGAGGCGAGCGCCAAGGGCATCAAGCCCGCGGTCTTCGACGCGGCGCTCGCGGGGGTGGAGCCAGACCAAACGGTGCTCGACGCCATGGACTCGCAGCCGGAGTTCGAGACGCCCGTTTGGGAATACCTCGCGACCCTGGTGAGCGGGAGGCGCATCGCCGAGGGCCAGGTGCGAATGGCGACCTGGGCTGCGGTGCTCGCTCGGGCCGAGAAGGAGTATGGCGTCGATCGCTTCACCATCGTCGCGGTGTGGGGCGTCGAATCCGATTACGGTCGCATAATGGGCAAGCGCTCCCTGGTGCGCTCTCTCGCCACCATCTCTTGCGCGGGGACGCGGCAGCGCTACTTCCGCGGCGAGCTCATGGCGGCGCTGCAGATCCTGCAGGCGGGTGACGTGAAGCCCGAAGCGCTGCGCGGATCCTGGGCGGGCGCCTTCGGCCACACGCAGTTCATGCCCTCGACGTTCCAGAAGTCCGCGGTGGACTTCGACGGTGATGGGCGGCGCGACCTGGTGAGCTCGATCCCCGACGCGCTGGGCTCGGTCGCCAATTACCTGAAGCGCGCGGGGTGGATCACCGGCGAGCCGTGGGGCTACGAGGTGCGCCTGCCGAAGGATTACGCCGGCCCGTCGGGGCGTCATGCGCGCTCGCCGATCGCGGAGTGGACGCGCTTGGGAATCGTGCGGGTGGACGGCAGCGAGCTTGGGGGCGAGGGTCCCGCCGCGCTCCTCCTGCCCACGGGAACGCGCGGCCCGGCTTTCATCGTCCTCAAGAACTTCGACGCCATCCATTCATACAACGCGTCGGAATCGTACGCGCTCGCGATCGCGCACCTCTCCGACCGGCTGCGCGGCTTGGCGTCGTTCAAGACGCCGTGGCCCACCGACGACCCGATCCTCTCGCGCACCGAGCGGCGCGAGCTGCAGGAGCGCCTCATCGAGCGCGGATTCCTCGCCGGCGACGCGGACGGGATCGTCGGCTCGCGTACGGTGGCCGCGGTGAAGGCCTTCCAGGCTTCCGCGGGGCTGCCTTCCGACGGCTACGCCAGCGCGAGCGTCCTGAGTGCGCTCAAGGAAGCGGGAGCTTCACGCTGAGCGTGGCCAAGGGCGCGAAGGTCCTCCACATCTTCGTCGCACCGAGGCGCGGCGCGCCCATGGCGCCGCTCCGCGCGGTGCGGGCCATCGCCGGCACTGGCCTCGAGGGCGATCGCTACACGCAGGTGAAGAGCCGCTTCACGAAGCACCACCAGGTGACCTTCATCGAACGGGAGGCGATCGAGGCTTTCACGGGGGAGACCGGCCTCGCTCTCACCCCTGAGATGCCGCGGCGCAACATCGTGACGCAGGGCGTCGAGCTGGCCGGCCTCGTCGGCAGGCGTTTCCGCGTCGGGGAGGCCCTTTTCGAGGGCGCCGAGCTCTGCGAGCCCTGCAGCCTTTTCGCGCGTCGCACGCATCGGGAGGTGCTGGAGCACCTGAAAGGCAGGGGAGGGTTGCGGGCAGCGGTCCTCGAGGGCGGGACATTGCGGGTCGGCGACCCCGTTCTCCCGGATAATCTCGTGAACTTTTCGACCGGGAAGGAATCCGACATGCGCGCTTTCGCGCATGACACTACCTACCCTCCGGAGGGTTCATGAATACCCAATTGAACAAACGGCGCATCGCAACCGTGCTCGTCGCGGCCTCGGTCGCGCTCATGACGGGCTGCACGATGATGGACAATATGATGGGCCGCGACAAGGCGGAAGAGCACGGCGGCACGCGCGCCGGCGTGGCGGCGATGGGGCGCATGGAAGCCGTGACCCTGACCGGCTCCCACG
>JBDTXQ010000041.1:0-11610 GCA_040006115.1 Usitatibacter sp. | reverse complement strand
AATCGCGCGTCGTCGTGGGCGCGCCCTCGTCCGAGCGCAACGACCGCGGCGACCTCGGCACCGTGGGCTACTTCGTCAATTTGCTGCCGATGGTGCTCGACGTGGATCCCGGCGAGCCCTTCGAGCGCGTGCTTGCGCGCAACCACGCTGATGTCCGCGATGCGTTGAGCCACGGCCAGCATCCGTTCGGCGCCATGGTGCGCGACCTGCAGCGAGCGGGCGCGGCTGATCCCGCGCACCTGGTCCAGGCAACGCTCACGTTCCAGAAGACCGTCTCCGGCTTGCCCGACGACCTCACGCGCCTGGCGCTCGGCCTTCCGGGCGGCGGGCTGCGGCTGGGCGACGCCTTCGCCGAGATCGTGCGGATGCCCGAGTTGCGCGCGCAGTTTCCGCTCGGCATTGCGGTGGCGACCATCGCCGGCGGTTTTGCCGGCTGCGCCACCTACGAGCCGGCGCGCCTCGGCGCGGACGCAGCCGCCCAGCTGCTTCGGGATTGGGAAGCGCTCGTGGAGCTAGGCGGCGAAGCTCCCGGGGAAAGCGTCGCGGCGCTCCTCGCTTCGCTCGACGGCGAGCGCGTCGCGGATCTGTCTTCCGCGCTCGACGCGGCGATGCTCCGCCACGGGGAGCGCATCGCGGTGAGCGCGCCCGAAGGCGAGCTCTCGTACAGGGACCTGCGGAAGCGCGCTGCCGCGATCGCGCAGCAATTGCGCGCCGCGGGAATCGGCGCGGGCCATCGCGTCGCGGTGCTGGGCGCGGGCGGGGCCGAGACCGTGTGCGCCCTCGTCGGCGTGATGCGCTCGGGCGCGGCGTTCGTGCCTCTCGACGCCGACATCGATCCGGCGCGCGGACGAACGCTTCTCGCGCAAGCGAAGATTTCCGCGGTGCTGCGTTGCGATGGGGCGGCGCCCGTCCTCGATTTCGGCGTCCCCGTGCTCGATCCGGCCTCGCACGGGGACGGGCAAGGGGCGCTGGCGTTCCCGGCTGCGCTCGATCCCGCGTGGCTCATGTTCACGTCGGGCACGACCGGCTATCCGAAAGCGGCCGTCGTTCCGCACGAGGCGGCGCTCGCCCACGCGCGTGGCATCGCGCGCCGCCTGGGCCTGAACGCCGGCGACCGTGTGCTGCAGTTCGCGTCGCTCTCGTTCGACGAGCATGCGGAGGAGATCTTTCCGTCCCTGCTGTGCGGGGCTTGCGTCGTGTGCCGCCCGCGCGTGCGCTTCCAGGATCCCGAGGCGATGCTTGCCGAGATCGACGCCGCGCGCGTGAGCGTGCTGCACCTGCCGACCTCGTACTGGCACCTCTGGATGGACGAGGCGCAGAACCGTGCCCTGGGATTTCCGCGCGCCTTGCGGGTGGTGAACGCGGGCGGCGAACAGGCGTCGGTGGCGCGGCTGCGCACTTGGGCGGCCCGCGCTCCAGCGCACGTGCGTTGGGTCAACACCTATGGGCTCACGGAAGCCGCGGTGACCTCGCTCGCCTACGAGGCGCGCCGCGGGCTTGCGGCGATCGAGCCCCTCACGCGCGTGCCCGCGGGTCGCCCGTTGCGCGGCACCCGGGTTCGCATCGTCGCGGGGGACGGAAGCGACGTGGGCGCGGGCGAGACCGGCGAGCTCTGGCTGGGCGGCCCGGGCGTGGGCCTGGGCTACTTCGAGAATGCCGAAGCGACCGCGGCGCGCTTCTTCGAGGCGGGCGGCGTGCGCTGGCTGCGCACCGGCGACCTCGCGTACCTCGACCCGAGCGGGGACGTCGTGGTGACTGGAAGGAAGGATCGCGCCATCAAGCTGCGCGGCGTGCGCATCGAGCCCGGCGAGATCGAGGCCGCCATGGGCCGCCATCCGGCGGTGGCTGAATGCCTGCTCGTCGCGGAAGGCGAGGGCGCCGTCGACAGCGCCCTCGAGCTCTACGTGGCGGTGCGCCCAGGTCACGCCGCGAGCGAATCGCAGCTCGTCGAATTCTGGCGCGCCGAGCTGGCCGGCGTGCCGTTGCCGCGGCGCGTCGGTTTCTGCGCCGCGATCCCGCGCACCGCGGGGCGCAAGCCCGACTTGGCGGCGCTTCGCATCGCCTTGCCGGCCGCGCCGGCGCGCGACGACGCGCGCGGCGCCACCGGCGGCGTCCATGGAATCGTCGCCGCGACCTTCGCGCAGCTCCTGCTCCGCGAATCGGTCGATCCCGAGGCGGACTTCTTCCTGCTCGGCGGCCACTCGCTCCTCGCGATGCGGCTCGTGGCGACGCTGCGGCGCACGCTGGGCGTCGATCTTTCCATCGCGGACTTCCTCGCGCACCCGACGGTGCAGGGCGTGGTGCAGATCTGCGCGGAACGCGGCGCGGTGATCGCCCGCGCCGCCCCGGGAGAGGCGGATACGAGGTTCTACCCCCTATCGCGCGCGCAGTCGCGCGTGCTCGCGATGGCGCGCGCCGCCGGCGAGACGCCGCGCGTGACTCTCTGTTGCCGGCTCGGCGCGCAGGTCGAGGTGCAGCGCCTGCGCGAGGCGTGGCGGCAGGCGGTCGCGCGCCATGCGTTGCTCTGGGCGAGCATCGGCGAGAGCGGCAACGAAGAGCGCCCGGCGCCCGCGCGCGTGCTCGAGCTGCCTGTGGTTCCCTTTGGCGCCTCGGGCGTGCCGCGCAGTGCGCTCGCTGCGCGGCTTCGCGCGGCGTTCTCCGGCCTCGAACCCGCCGGCGCGGGGTCGCGTGCGGCGATCTTCGACGGCGGGGACGCTGGCCGCTTCCTCGTGGTGGAAGCAAGCCATCTCGCGATCGACGGCGGCGGCGCCCAGCTTCTCTTGCGGGAGCTCGCGCGCACTTATGCCGGCGGCCCGACGGAGGACGACGTGGCGGGCTATCGCCGGTTCGTGGCTGCCGAGAGCGCGTGGCTTTCTTCGGCCGCGCACGCTGCGGCGCTCGCTTATTGGGAGGAAGCGCTGCGCGGCGCGCAGGGTCCCACGCGGATCTCCCTGGACCGTCCCGCCGACGGCGACTACGCGACGCGCCGGCTGCGCCTTGTGCTGGGCGCGGCGACGAGCGCGCGCGTGAGAGCCCTGGCGCGATCGCAGCGATGCACGCAGTACACCGTGCTCCTCGCCGGGTTCGCTTCGGTGGCGGGCCGCTTCGCCGGGAGCGACGACGTTGTCTTCGGCGTGCCGGTCTCCGTAGGCGAGGTCCTCGGCATCGGCGACGTCGTGGGTCCGACGCTCAATCCCGTGCCGTTCCGGCTCGGGCTGCATCCCGACCAGGCATTCGCATCGGTCGTGCGGCACGCGCGCGACGCCCTCTCGGCATCGCTGCCACACGCGGTGTTGCCCATCGAGGAGATCGCCGCGTGCGCTCCCGCGCTGCGCACGGCGTCGGGAGCCGCGCTGCCGCTGCAATTCGTGGCGCAGCATGGGATCGGCGAGGATGGCCTCGGCATGGCCGAGATTGCCGGGCGCGAGGGCGTGAGTCCCGCGGAGCTTCTCGTGGGGGTGCGCATCGGCGAGCGCATCGAGCTGCACTTCGAATATCGCCTCGCCGCGATGCGCGACCGCGAGGCCGCCGCTTTCGCGCGTGCGTATCGGCTCCTCCTCGCGCAGGTCCTCGCCGATCCCGAGTCGAAACCGATGGCCGCGCGCATCCTTCCGGCGGCGACGATCGAGGCTCGGGTGCGCGCCCGTCCCGCGGCGCGCCTCCCGTCGTCGCCGGTGATGCTGCAACACGGGCTCGAGGCGGCCGCGGCGCGCGCGCCGGATCGAGTGGCCGTCGTCTACGGCGCGCTCGAGCTCAGCTATGCGAGGCTGGAGAATCTCGCCAACCGCCATGCCGCGCGACTCATCGCGGCGGGCGTGGTTCCCGGCGATCGCGTCGCGATCTCCTCGCGCAAGGGAGTCGAAGAGATCGTGGCGGCGCTCGCGGTCCTGAAGGCGGGCGCGGCCTACGTGCCGCTCTCGGCGGACATGCCGCCCTTGCGCGCGCTTACGCTGCGCAAGCGCGTCGGAGCGCGCATCGCGACCGGCGCGCGACCCGCGGAGCCCCTGGCCGAAGCCTTCGTGGCGGTGGACCTGTCGGAGACATCGGCGCACGCCGCGCCCAGGATGCACTCCCATCCCGACGACAGCGCTTACGTGATCTTCACCTCGGGCTCGACCGGAGAGCCGAAGGGCGTGGAGGTCTCCCATCGGGCCGCGCTCATCACGGTGAACGAGATCGTGCGGCGCTTCGGCATCGGCGGCGACGATGTCTTCTACGGCCTGTCGGCGCTCGATTTCGATCTCTCGGTATTCGACCTCTTCGGCGCGCTCGCCGCGGGCGCGCGCCTCGTGGTGCCCGCGATGGCGGAGCGCGCGGACGCCTTCGCATGGGCCGAGGATGCGAGGCGCGGCGCGATCACCGTCTGGAACACCGTGCCCAGCTCGCTCGACATGCTGCTCGAGGCGGCGGGCGGGACGCCCTTGCCGGCGTTGCGCCGCATCCTCGTGAGCGGCGATTGGGTCGGGCTCGACCTTCCGGGTCGCGCGCGCGCGACCGCGCCGCAGGCGATGTTCGTCGCCCTCGGCGGCGCCACCGAGGCGTCGATCTGGTCCAATTGCCACGTGGTCGATTCGGTCGATCCCGCGTGGCGCAGCATCCCCTATGGGCGCGCGCTCGACGGCCATTCGATGTTCGTCGCGGAGCCGGGCGGCTGGCCCGTAGCCGGCGCCGCGGCCGGCGAGATATTGATCGGCGGAGGCGCTCTCGCGAAGGGCTACTGTAACGCGCCCGCGCTCACCGCGGAGCGCTTCGTCTTCCATGGCGTCGCGGGCGAGCGCGTCTACCGCACCGGCGACCTCGGCCGCTACGTTCCCGACGGATCGATCGAGTTCCTCGGCCGCGCCGATCGCCAGGTGAAGATCCGCGGCTACCGCATCGAGACGGGCGAGGTGGAGGCGGCGCTCGCCTCCCATCCGGATGTGCAGCGCACGGTGGTAGCGGCGATCGCTTCGGGAGCGCACGGTGTCGATACGCTCGCCGCGTACGTGGTCGCGCGCCCGGGCGCTGTCCTCGACGTGGAGGGTTTGCGCAGCGCCGCCGCGCAGCGTCTTCCGGGCTACATGCGCCCCGCGATGTACTGCGTCCTTGCGCGCTTGCCGCTCACCGCGAACGGCAAGGTCGACCGCGCGGCGCTGCCGCGGCCCGGCGAGGAGGCGGCGCGATTCGCCAGCGCTGGCGCGGGCGAGCTCTCCGAAACCGAAAAGCGCATCGCGGCGCTCTGGTGCGAGCTCCTGCCCAATCGCGCGCCGCGGCGCGACGACGATTTCTTTTCCGCGGGCGGGCATTCGCTCCTCGCGGTGCGCCTCGTCGCGCGCGTGCGCAAGGATACCGGCGTCGAGGTATCGCTGCCCCAATGGCTCGCCGAGCCGACCATCGCGAACCTCGCGAGGATGGTCGAGGCGCGACCACGCGCGGCCCGCAGTGCGCGCGCGGTCGCCTCGCTGCGCTCGCGCGTGAACCTGCCCGACGACATTCGCTTCGCGCGCGCCGATGCCGCGAAGGCGGGCGCCACGCTCGTCACGGGCGCGGCCGGCCTCATCGGTGCGAGGCTCGTGAAGGAGCTCGCCGCGCGCGCAGATGGCGAGATCGTGTGCCTGGTGCGCGCCGGCACCGAGCAGCGCGCGCAAGGGGTGCTGCGCGCGGCGATGAAGGAGGCGCTCGCCGATCCCGCGCGGCTGCGAATCGTCGGAGGAGACCTCGCGCTGCCGCGCCTGGGCCTCGGGGAAGCGCAGTTCGCCCGGCTCGCGCGCGAGGTCGGAACGATCTTCCACGCCGGCGCGAGCGTGAACCTGGTCGCGTCCTACGAAGCGCTCGAGGCCGCGAACGTCGCCGGGACGCGCGAGGCGCTGCGCCTCGCGTCGCTCGCCGGCGCGAGCTTCCATCACATCTCGAGCGTCGGCGTGCTGCCGTACGGCGCGGGAAAGCTCGTCCTCGAGTCCGATCCGATCGACGCCGAGGGTTCGCTCCTCACCGGCTATTGCGAGAGCAAATGGGTCGCCGAGAGCACGGTGCGCATCGCGATGCAGCGTGGCATGCGCGGGGCGATCTACCGGCCCGGTCTTACGCTGGGCGACGGCGATCCCGCGCGCGACGCCGGCTTGCTCGCCGGAATCCTCCTCCTCGCGCGCACGGTGGGCTCGCTGCCGCGCCTCGCCATCCCGGTCGACGTCGTCGTCGCCGGCGACGTGGCGGCGGCGATCGCGCGTATCTCGGTCGATCCCCGCGCCGACGCCGGCACTTTCCACGTCACGCACCCCGAGCCGGTCGCGCTCGCCGACCTCCTTGCCGAGGCATGCGGCGGCGTGATCGCGTTGCAGCCGTACGAGGCGTGGCGCGCGCGGCTCGAGCTGATCCTGCCGGCCATCGAGGACGAGCGCGCCGCCGCGCTCGGCGCGCTCATCGTCACGCAGGACGAGTCGTCGATCACTCCGGCCGCGTTCGATTGCCGCGAGACGCTGCGGCTGCTGAGGGGCACGGGCGTTGGCTGCCCGCCGGTGCGCGAGATCCTCGCGCCCTTGCTGCGCCGGGCGCTGCTGCCCGGTGCGACGCGGCCGCGCACGCGCAAGGTGCCGGAACCATGAGCCGCGCCCTCGAGCTTCCCGAGCGCGAGATCCACGTATGGCGGCGCGACGGCGCGAGCGCCTCGTTCGTCCTCGAGGTGCTCGGCGCCTACTGCGGGCGCGACTTGCGCCCCGGCGCGCTGCGCCGCTCGCCGCTGGGCAAGCCCTTCCTCGACGGCGAAGCGCTCTCCTTCAGCGTGTCGCGAAGCGGCGGCGCGACGGTAGTGGCCGTGTCGCGCGGCGTGGTGGGCGTCGACCTGGAGCGGGTCGCGCCGCTCGCCGATCTCGACGCGCTCGCCGCCTGCTGCCTCGCGCAGGCGGAAGCCGAAAACCTAGCGGCGCTTCCCCCCGACGCGCGCACGAGGTTCTTCTATAAGTGCTGGACTCGCAAGGAGGCTTTCCTCAAGGCCCTGGGCGTGGGCCTCGCGGTCGAGCCGCGCGGCATCGACACGACGCGCGACGACGGGCCGTGTCACTGGCTGGAGCCGTGGTCCGACGCGTCGTTCGCGCTCTGCGTCGCGAGCGCCGACCGCGACGCGCGCACCGTCGAGCGGTGCGCCCGATGACGGCCGGCGCTCGCGATCGAATCGCCTTCATCGCGTTGGCTTGCGTCGCGCTCGCCGCGTGCGCGGTCGCGTACGCGCTGCAACACGGCGGCCCGGAGCTGCTCCCCTGTCCCTACTGCGTCCTGCAACGCTATGCCTACGCAGCGATCATCCTCGCCGCCACCGCGGGTGCCGCCGACCCTCGCCGCGCGCGCATCCACGCGTCGCTCGCCTTCGTCGCGGCGATCGCCGGCTTGGCGCTCGCCGGTTGGCAGATCGCGCACGGCGCGTCGATGACTTCCTGCAAGGTCGATCCGGTCGGGGAGTTCGTGAACGGCCTGCCCATGGCCGCGTGGTGGCCACAATTCCTCGCCGCCGAGGGCAGCTGTGCCGACGCGCGCGCCACTGTCCTGGGAGTGCCGATTCCAATCGCTTCCCTTGCGACTTTCGCTGCGCTCTTTGCCGCCACCGCATGGCGTACCATCTCCAGGCGCGCTCCGGGATTGGATCGCGAGCCGGCGGTGGCCAGGAAAGGCGGGCAATGAGCGAGCAAAGGGAAGCGCCGGAGGAGGCCGCGCAGGCGATGGTCGACCCCGGCCAGGCCGTGAGGGGCTTCGGCTACTCGATCGAGGGATTGAAGGGCGCCTGGAAGAACGAAGGGTCGTTCCGCCAGGAGGTCCTCGCGGCGGTGGTGCTGATCCCGCTCGCGTGCCTCGCCCCCGTCACCGCGGTCGAGTGCGTGCTGCTGGTCGCAAGCGTGCTGCTGGTGATGATCGTGGAGCTGCTCAACTCGGCGATCGAGGCGGCGGTCGACCGCATCTCGCTCGACCGCCACCCGCTCGCGAAGCGCGCCAAGGACACCGGCAGCGCGGCGGTGCTGCTCGCGATCGTCCTTGCGTTGGTCGTGTGGGCCGGGATCCTCGGTCCCCGACTCGTTGCATTCATTGGGAGCTGACCGATGTCCGAATCGAAGAAGGCCGGTGTCGACCGGCGTGAATTCCTGAAGAGCGCTGCGGCCGGGATCGGCGCGACGGCTGCCGTAGCGGCGCCGCTCGCGGGGGCGGCCGAGGAAAAGGCGAAGAAGGCGAAGACGCCTCCCGGCGACATCGTGATCGAGCGCCCCGGCTCCGACTTCATGATCGACGTCATCAAGACGCTCGACCTCGAGTACATGGCGACCAACCCGGGCTCGAGCTTCAGGAGCCTGCACGAGTCGCTGGTGAACTACGGCGGCAACGTGAAGCCCGAGCTCCTCACCTGCATGCACGAGGAAGCGGCGGTGGCGATGGCGCACGGATATGCGAAAGCGGCGGGCAAGCCCATGGGCGCCCTCATCCACGGCAGCGTCGGCGTGCAGCACGCGGCGATGGCGATCTACAACGCGTGGGTCGATCGAGTGCCGGTCATGATCTTCGCCGGCAACGGCCTCGACGCCGTGAAGCGCCGCCCCGGGACCGAATGGAACCACTCCGTCCAGGACCCCGCGCTCATGGTGCGCGATTTCCTCAAGTGGGACGACTACCCGATGTCGCTGCAGCACTTCGCGGAGTCGACGGTGCGCGGCTACAAGATCGCGACGACTCCGCCGATGGAGCCGGTGCTCATCACGGCGGACATGGACCTCCAGGAAGAAGCCATTCACGACGAGGGCCTGAAGATCCCGAAGCTCGCGCGCTCACGCCCGCCGCAGGGCGACCGCGCCGCCCTCGCGGAAGCCGCGAAGTGGCTCGTCGCCGCGGAAAGCCCGCTGATCGTCGCGGATCGCTGCGCCCGCAACCAGGAGGGCGTGCGCATGCTGGTGGAGCTCGCCGAAGCGCTGCAGGCGCCGGTGGTGGATCTGGGCGGGCGCATGAACTTTCCCTCGACGCATCCACTCTGCCACACCGAGGCGCGCCGCGCTCTCATGCGCGACGCCGACGTCGTGCTGCTACTCGAGGTGGCCGACCCCTGGGGCCAGTTCAATTCGATGTCGGACCCCCACAAGCAAGTGCGCGCGCTCGGCAAGAAGGATGCGCGCGTGGTGAACGTTTCCATGCAGGATGTGTTCATCCGCTCCAACTACCAGGACTTCCAGCGCTACCTTCCCGTGGACCTCGCGATCAACGGCGACGCGCAGGCGAGCTTGCCCACGCTGATCGACGAGGTGAAGCGCGCGCTCGGCGAGGATCGCAAGCGCGCGTTCGCCGCGCGCGGCGAGAAGCTGAAGGAGGCATACCGGAAGGACAAGGCGCGCGTGCGCGAAGAGGCGGCGATCGGCTGGGACCTCGCGCCCGTCACGACCTCGCGCCTGGCCGCCGAGACCTGGAATGCGATCAAGGCCGAGCCCTGGTGCCTGGCCGTGAGCGACCGCATTCCATGGGCGCGCCGCCTGTGGCCCACCACCGATTACCAGCAGATGCTGGGCGGCTCGGGCGCGCAGGGCGTGGGATACGCCGCGCCCGCGGCACTGGGCGTCGCGCTCGCCAACAAGAAGAAGGGCCTCTTCACGGTGACCTTCCAGCCCGACGGGGATCTCATGTATTCGCCCGGCGTGCTGTGGACCGCGGCGTATCACAAGATCCCGGTGCTCTTCGTGATGCACAACAACCGCGCCTATCACCAGGAAGTGATGCACCTGCAGCGCATGGCTGCGATCCACAATCGCCGTCCGGACCGCGCGTGGATCGGCAACGTGATCGACAATCCGGCCATCGACTACGCCAAGCTCGCGCAGGCGCAGGGCGTGTGGGCCGAAGGCCCGATCGAGGATCCCGCCAAGCTCGGCGCGGCGCTCGCGCGCGCGGTCGCGGTCGTGAAGCGCGGCGAGCCCGCGCTCGTCGACGTGGTCTGCCAGGGACGCTGAATCGATTGCCGCGCGACCCGGGCTATTCCCTCAGCAGCGGGATCTCGCTCGCCTTCGCGCCGCGCTTCACCGAGGCGACGTAGGCATAGATGTCGGCGAGGTCCTTGTCGCCCAGGTGCTTCGCGTCGTAGCGCGGCATCGACTCGCGCGGGTGGCGCACCTGCTGCACGAAGCCCTCCCAAGGCCACACTTCGTAGGCGATGCGCGGGCCGGAGCCGCGATCCCCTCCCTGGCCCGCGGTGCCGTGGCACGTGTAGCACATGTTGCTCATGTAGAGACTCTTGCCGCGGTTCACATCGCCCGCGGGCGCATCGGCGTGTGCGCCGATGGAGAGAGCCGCCAAAGCCGCGGCGATGAGTGGCGATTTCACGTGTCCTCCTCCTGTTGTTCGGCGATCGCGGCCGCGGCGTCGCGCTGGGTCGCGAAACGGCGTTCCGCCAACGATACAAAACCTCCGGCAAGGAGGAAAGCGCCGTTCGCCCAGAATACCGGGAGCAGGCCGAACGCGGAGCCCAATCCGCCGAACACGATCGGCACCGCGATCTGCGTGAGCTTGTTCACGGTGAGGCGCAGGCCGAGCGCTTCACCCGAACGGCCCTCGGGCGCGTGGTTGTAGGTGAGCAGGATGGTGAGCGGCTGCGCGCATCCCAACCCGATGCCGAGGAAGAACGCGGTCAGCGCGAGGAGCGGCGCGCGATCGACCAGCGGCACCAGCATGTAGGTGGCGCCCGCGATGAAGAGCGAGGCGGTGAGGACGCCGATTTCGCCGATGCGCCGCGAAGCGCGATGCATCCCCAGGCGCACGATGAAGGCGGCGACCGCGTAGCTGCTCATCACCATGCCGATCGCGGAGGCGGTGAGCCCGATGGATCGCCCGTAGACCGGGAAGTAGAAGGTGAAGAGCTCGATGCCGGTGAGCGTCACGCCGCTCATGATGAGCGTGCGGCGCAGCCCGGCGTTGCCGAGGAGCGCGAGGGAGCCGCCGCTTTCCTCGCGCTTCGACACGGGCGTGCGCGGCGGCACGAGCTTCGGATAGGCCGAGATGATGATCGCGGGCAGCACGGCGATCACGGCGAGGAGGATATGCGTGCGCTGGAAGCCCGCGCCATCGATCGAGAATCCCGCGAGCGACGGCCCGATGAAAGCCGAGATCGACGCGCCGAGCGAGAAGGTCGCGAAATTGCGCGTGCGCGCTTCGCCCGCTCCGTAGGCCCCGATCAGGTTGTGGATCGAGACGTGGAAGAAGATGTGGCCGAGGCCGATCAGCGCCGCGCACACCATGAGACCGGCGAGGCCGGGCAGCGCGAGCGCGGCCGCGATGCCGAGCGCCGTCATGATCGAGCCGCCGACGATGGGCTTCTTCACGCCGATGCGGTCCGACGACTTGCCGGCGTAGACCGCGAGGAGGAGGGGGAACGCGGCGAAGAGCGCCGCCAGCAAGCCGACCTGGAACGGTGTCGCGCCCAAGCCGAGCGCGGAGAGCGACACCAGCATCTTCGATCCGCGCATGCTGACGCCTTGCAGGAGCGAGAGCAGGACGGCGAGGTAGACGAGCATACCCGACGAGTATACTGAACCCTCTTTCGAACGCTTTCATTCCACATGCCTGTCGGGCGCAACGATCCGTGCCCCTGCGGCAGCGGCAACAAATACAAGAAGTGCT
>JBDTXQ010000040.1:0-11684 GCA_040006115.1 Usitatibacter sp. | reverse complement strand
TGGCTGATGGTGAGCGCCGAGGCCGACGAGATCTCGCCGATGATGCACGCGACCTTGTCGCGCTCCACCATGCGCTCGGCCTTGGTGGACGCGGTCTGCGGATTGACCGAGTCTTCCTTGAGCAGCTCGATCCTGCGGCCGTTCACGCCGCCCGCGGCGTTGATCTCGTCCACCGCCATGTCCACGGCCTGCACCGCGAATTCACCGAGCGGCCCGAGGAAGCCGGTGCGCGGCGTGAGGTGGCCGATGCGGATCACGTCCGACTGGCCGTAGCTGATGAACGGGAAGCCGGCGATGCCGGTGGCGGCGCCGGCGAGGGCGCCCTTGATGACCGTGCGGCGGGAAAAGCCCCTGGACTCGCTCATGCGCATTTCTCCTCGTGTTGGGATTTTTGGATTCTTGACCGCGATGCTGAATCGAGGTTACGGTAGGTCAGGCGCCAGGCAATGTCAACGACGCTTCCCGAACCCATCCATGGACCTGCAAATCCGAGACCTGAAGGCGATGGTGACGGCCGGCGCGAGCGGCATCGGCCTCGCGATCGCGCGCGCGTTCGTGCGAGAGGGCGCGAAGGTGCACGTCTGCGACGTGGATGCGAAGGCGCTCGCGAGGCTTGCGGAGACCGATCCTTCGATCACCTGGACGGCGTGCGACGTGTCTTCGCGCGAGCAGGTGGCGCGCTTCTTCGCAGAGGGCGTGGCGAAGCTCGGCGGCCTCGACTGCTTCGTGAACAACGCGGGCATCGCGGGGCCCACCGGGCGCGTGGACGAGATCGACCCGGCCGAGTGGGACCGCTGCATCGCGATAGACCTCACCGGCCAGTTCAACTGCGCGCGCCTGGCCGCGCCGCTGCTGCGCCGCTCCAAGAATGCGAGCCTCATGAACGTGTCGTCCCTCGCCGGGCGCCTCGGTTTCGCGATGCGCACGCCCTACGCGGCGGCCAAGTGGGGTGTGGTGGGGCTCATGCGCTCGCTCGCGATCGAGCTGGGACCCGACAACGTCCGCGTGAACGCGCTCCTGCCCGGCATCGTGGCTGGGGATCGGCAGGATCGCGTGCTGGCGGCGAAGGCCGAGGCGCGCGGCATCTCGTTCGAGGACATGGAGAAGCTCGCTTTCTCCTACACCTCGCTCAAGGAATACGTCACGCCGCAGAGCCTCGCGGATCTCGTCGTCTTCGTCGCTAGCCCGCGCGGGCGCATGATCTCCGGGCAGGCCTTGTCCGTGTGCGGCGACACCAACATGTTGGGCTAGGGAGATTCCACCGATGTCCGCGCAACCTCAGTTGCCTTCCACCCATCGCGTCGTCGAGATCACCGAGCCCGGCAAGCCCGAGGTCCTGAAGGCGCGCTCCCGCGACGTGCCGAGCCCCGGAGCGGGCGAAGTGCTGATCAAGGTCGCCGCCGCCGGCGTCAATCGTCCCGACGTGCTGCAGCGCCTGGGCAAGTATCCGGTGCCGCCGGGCGCATCCGATCTTCCCGGGCTGGAAGTCGCGGGCACCATCGCGCGGCTGGGGGCGGGCGTGGCGCGATGGAAGCTCGGCGATCGCGTTTGCGCGCTTACGCCCGGCGGGGGCTACGCCGAGCATTGCATCGCGCCCGCGTCCAACTGCCTGCCGATGCCGAAGGGCCTCGATTTCGTGCAGGCCGCGTCGCTGCCCGAGACTTACTTCACGGTGTGGAGCAACGTCTTCGACCGCGCAGGCCTCAAGCCCGGCGAGACCTTCCTGGTGCAGGGCGGCTCGAGCGGCATTGGCGTCGCCGCGATCCAGCTGGTCCACGCCATGGGCAACCGCGTGTTCGCCACGGCCGGCACGCCCGAGAAGTGTGCCGCGTGCGAGAAGCTCGGCGCCGCGCGCGCGATCAACTACAAGACCGAGGACTTCGTCGCCGCGGTGAAGGCGCTCACCGATGGAAAAGGCGTGGACGTTATCCTCGACATGGTCGCCGGCGACTACGTGCCGCGTGAGGTGAAGGCGCTCGCCGACGACGGGCGCATCGTCATCATCGCGATTCTCGGTGGCTCGAAGGCGACGCTGGACCTGATGGAGGTGCTGCGCCGGCGCCTCGTGATCACGGGCTCGACCCTGCGCCCGCGCGGGGTCGACTTCAAGGCCGCGATCGCGCGCTCGCTCGAGGAGAAGGTCTGGCCGCTCATCGAGGCCGGCAGGATCAAGCCCGTGATCCACGCCACCTTCCCGCTCGGGGAGGCTGCCCGCGCCCATGAGCTCATGGAAAGCGGCGAGCACATCGGCAAGATCGTCCTCACGGTCTAGGGAGAATACTTGCCCGGGTCCCAACCGCCCGCGATTGCGCGGCTCATCGCCGAGCGCCATGGCCGGGTGCTGCAGCTCACGCTGAGCAATCCGGCGCTGAGGAACGCGCTGACGCCGGATCTCTACGCGCACGCGCGCACCGCGTTCCAAGAGGCGGCGTCCGACGAAGGCATCGGGGCGATCGTGCTCACGGGGGAGGGCGAGCACTTCTGCGGCGGCGGGAACCTGAACCGCCTGCGCGCGCAGCGCGACCTTCCGCGCGAGTCACAGGCGCGCCACCTCGATGCGCTGCACGACTGGGTGAGCGCGATGCGCGCATGTCCCAAGCCGGTGATTGCGGCAGTGGAGGGCGCGGCGGCCGGCGGCGGCTTTTCCGTTGTCCTCGGCTGCGACTTGATCGTCGCCGCGGAGGATGCGAAGTTCGTCATGTCGTACGCGAAGATCGGGCTCTCCCCGGATGGCGGCGGCAGTGACGCGCTCGCGCACGCTCTTGCCCCGCAGGCGGCGCTCGAGATCCTCCTCGACGGCGCGGCCATCTGCGCTGCGCGATTGCACGCGCTCGGCATCGTGAACCGCATCGTCGCCCGCGGCAAGGCCCTCGAGGAAGCGCTTGCGTGGGCGACGCGCCTCGCGCAGGGCCCGGCGGCGGCGCAGGCGCGCATCAAGCAGCTCGTCTACGCGGCGCGCGGCCGCGGTCATCGCGCGCAGCTCGATGCCGAGCGCGACGCCTTCGTGGAGAGCCTTTACGGCGACGAGTGCGGGGAGGGGATCGCCGCGTTCCTTGAAAGGCGCGCACCGCATTTCGTGAAGCCCGACTGAGGATCCGCCATGACCGACCTCCTGAAAGCGGCGCTCGATCCCGAGTCGATCGCGATCATCGGCGCGTCCGAGAATCCAAACAAGATCGGCGGTCGCCCGATCCTCTACATGAAGCGCCACGGCTACAAGGGCGCGATCTACCCGATCAACCCCAACCGCACGCAGATCCAGGGCCTGAAGGCCTATCCGTCGCTCGCTTCGCTCCCGCGAGTGCCGCAGCTCGCCATCGTGATCGTGGGCGGCGACGGCACGGTGGCGGCGGTGGAGGAGTGCGCGAAGCTGGGCGTGAAGGTGGCGATCATCATCGCCTCGGGATTCGCCGAGACCGGCGACGAGGGCCGCGCCGTGCAGGATCGCATGGTGGCGACGGCGCGCGCCGCGGGCATGCGCCTGGTCGGCCCGAACAGCCAGGGCCTCGCCAACTTCGGCAACGGGGCCGTGGCGAGCTTCTCGACGCTCTTCGTGGAGGTTGAGCCGCAGGATGGTCCCGTGGCGGTGATCAGCCAGAGCGGCGGCATGGCCGCGGTGACCTACGGGCTGCTGCGCGGCCGCGGCGTCGGCGTGCGCCACGTGCATGCCACCGGCAACGAGGCCGACGTCACGGTCGCTGCCCTCTCGTGGGCCGTCGCGCACGATCCCGGCGTGAAGCTGATGCTCCTTTACTACGAGAACATCGCGGACCCTGAGCTCATGGCCGAAGCCGCCGAGTACGCGCGCAGCCGCGACTTGCCGATCGTCGCGGTGAAGGCGGGGCGCACCGCGAGCGGGCAGAAGGCGGCGTCATCGCACACGGGCTCGCTCGCCAACGAGGACCGCGTCGTCGACGCGTACCTGCGCCACCACGGCATCTGGCGCGCACGCGACCCGCACCAGCTCGCCTTCAGCGCCGAGATGTACCTGAACGGATGGCGCCCGAAGGGCCGCAAGCTCGTCATCATCAGCAACTCGGGGGCGAGCTGTGTGATGGGCGCCGATACAGCGGAGGAATTCAACCTGCCCCTCGCGCAGCTCGCCGCGGAAACCCAGCGGGACGTCGCCGCGAAGCTACCCGGCTTCGCCACTGCCACCAACCCCATCGACATCACGGCGGCGCTCCTGTCGAACAGCCGCCTCTTAGGCGACGTGCTCCCGGTCGTCGCCAAGGATCCCGCCGCGGACCTCTTCTTCGTCAACATCCCGGTGGCGGGCGCGGGCTACGACTTGGACGCCTTTGCGCGCGACACCGCGAGCTTCGCCGCCGCGACGAGGAAGCCCGTGGCGGTCGCCGCGTGGCAGGCGCCTGTCGCCGCGCCCTTCCGTGCGGCGGGCATTCCCGTCTACGAGAACGAGACCGAGGCGCTCGGCGCGCTCGCGCAGCTCGCAGGGCACATCGCCCTCCTCGGAAGGAAGCGCGCTCCATGGCCGGCGGCCGCAAACGTGGAAATGCCGCCTGGCAGGGGCGCCTTCATGAACGAGGTGCAGAGCCTCGATCTCCTCGCGCGCCACGGCCTTCCGGTGGTGGCGCAACGCCTCTGCAGGACGCCCGCGGAGGCGAGGGCGGCGTTCGAGGCGCTCGGCGAGCCCGTCGTCGTGAAGGCCTGCTCGGTGGACATCCCTCACAAGTCGGAGCATGGCCTCGTCGCGGCGAACGTGAAGAGCGCCGACGAGGCCGTGCGCATCTTCGAAGCGCAGTGGCTAAAGATGGGCGAGATGGGCGCGGCTCGCGACGGCGTAATCGTCGCCACGCAGCGCCATGCGCAACGCGAGCTCATGATCGGCGCGCGCATCGATCCCGACTTCGGTCCCGTGGTGGTGGTCGGCGATGGCGGCAAGTACGTGGAGGCGTTGCGGGACTTCGCGCTCCTGGTGACGCCGTTCGACGCCGAAGAGGTGATTCAGGCGCTGCGCGGGCTGCGCATCGCGCCGCTACTGGACGGAGTGCGTGGCGATCCGCCGCTAGACCTCGACGCGCTCGCCGCTGCCGCGATCGGCGTGGGGCGACTCATCTCGGCAGCGAAGGGGAAGATCGCGTCGGTCGACCTGAACCCGGTGATGGTGGGCGCGAAGGGCGAGGGCGTCGTCATCGTCGACGCGCTGGTCGAACGCGCGGCATGATGCTTCCCGCGCTCCTCGGGGACAACCTCGCGCTGCCGGTGATCGGCGCGCCGCTCTTCATCGTCTCCCACCCCGAGCTCACCCTCGCGCAATGCAAGGCGGGGGTGGTGGGCGCCTTTCCCGCGCTGAACGCGCGCCCGGCCGCCCAGCTCGAGGAGTGGCTCGTGCACATCACCGCGGAGCTCGCCCGCTACAAGACCGAGAACCCCGCGGCGAAGGTCGCGCCCTTCGCGGTGAACCAGATCATCCATCCGTCCAATGACCGTCTCGGCCACGACCTCACGATGTGCGAGAAGCACCGCGTGCCGCTGGTGATCACGAGCCTCTCCGCGCCCAACGAGGTAGTTCCGCGAGTGCACGGCTACGGCGGGCTCGTCTACCACGACGTGATCAGCGTGCGCCACGCGCGCAAGGCCGCCGAGGCCGGCGCCGACGGCTTGATCCTGGTGTGCGCTGGCGCGGGCGGGCATGCGGGAATGCTGAGCCCGTTCGCGTTGGTGAGCGAGGTGCGCCGCTTCTTCGAGGGCACGATCATCCTCGCCGGAGCGATCACGCGCGGCGAGCACGTCCTCGCCGCGCAGGCGATGGGGGCGGACCTCGCCTACATCGGCACGCGTTTCATCGCCACCACCGAGGCGCGCGCCTCGGAAGAGTACAAGAGAATGATCGTGGAATCCGCCGCGGCCGACATCGTCTACAGCGATCTTTTCTCCGGCGTGCGCGGCAACTACCTGCGCGGCAGCATCGTCGGGTCGGGCCTCGACCCCGACAACCTGCCGGCGGGCGACAAGAGCACGATGAAGTTCGGCTCCGGCGGCAGCTCCAAGGCCAAGGCATGGCGCGACATCTGGGGCGCGGGGCAGGGCGTGGGATCGATCGATCGCGTCGCCTCGACGCGCGAGGTGGTCGAGGACCTTCGCCGCGAGTATGAAGCCGCGCGGGCCCGGCTTTCGCTCGCCTGCTGAGGAGCGTTCCACTGATGCAGAAGCGCCACGCGTGAGGCTTACTTTCGTGGCGTTGTGACCGCGGCAGTGCGGCACGCGTCGTCGCAGCGCGGCTCCCGGGGCTTCGCCGCGCGGATCGCCGCTTCGATGTCCGCGCTCTGCAGCGTCTCGGCCTGCGCCTCGAGGGAGCCTGGGGGGTGGGCGCAGCCGGTCAGGCAAAGCCCGACCGCGAGCCAGATCTTCTTCATCGGATTTCCGTCGTTGTCCGATGGGATCGACAACGCGGATGGGGAGGAGTTGTGCCGATGAGCCGTGTGGATCAGGCCGGCCGGCGCCGCACCAGTCGTACGTTTTGTTACGGGGTGGCGCGGCGCGGATTTCGCGGGCCTATGATTTGTGCTGGAGCCCAACCTTCGGAGGCGATCATGCGCACGATGGCAAGAGCCGGAATGCTCTCGATCCTTTGTTTCGCGGCGGCGGCAGTGGCGGCCGACACCTACGTGATCCGCGAAGACGTCCCCGAGACGGGATCCAATATCGCGAAGCCGGCCGTCACGTGGCCGATTCCGGTCAACAAGCGCTACGAGGAGCTTACCGGCGACGAGATGCGCATCGTGCGCGACGATTATGTAACCCTCGGCGCGCGTGACGAGCCGCCGTATCCGCGCGACGGCATGACGTCGATCCTCGCCGAGGTAGCGCGCATCCAGAAGCGCCGCTTAGGCACGGGGCTCCTGCACCTCGCGGTGCGCGTCGATGCGGGCGGCGAACCGCAGGGCGTGGCGATCCTGAAAAGCCCCGACCAGGCGGTCGCCCATGCGGTCGCCTACTCGCTGATGAACACGCGCTACAAGCCGGCACGGTGCGACGGCGCGCCGTGCGCGAGCGACTTCTCATTCAAATACCGGCTCGAGAATGCCTACGGTCGCAACTTCATCGTCGACTGGAATCCCGTCCTCTGGATGGCGCCGCTGAAGCGCGATTGAGTGCGCTAGAGTAGGGGGATGCACCTTCGGGACTCGATCGCCCGCGCGGGTTTCGCGTTTGTACCGGCAGCCGAGATGCGACCGCTCCTCGTGGGGGCACTTCAGGATTGGAGCGAGTTCGCCGCGAGCTGGAACGCGCTCGAGCTCGACACGCAGCTTCCCGATGGCCATCGCTACCGCCGCCGGCGCCATGCCACGCTCTCCACGCGGGCGGGCGAGGCCGGCTTCCGCGTCGAGGCGCACCAGCCCCATTACCAGAGCCTCGACTACAACCCGCTGGTAGGCGGTATCGAGCGCTGGTTCGAGCCGATGCGCGCGGACATTCTCGCGGGCGCCACGTTCGGCGCGGTGCTCGAGTTCTGCCTCCGCCTCTTCGGCTCGCTCGCGCCCGCGAGCGACTGGCACATCGAGTGCCACCAGTTCCGCATCGAGGCGCGGCCCGGCGCGGCGGGGCAGCCTACGCCGGAGGGCGTGCACCGCGACGGCGTCGACTACGTGCTCGTGATGCTGGTGAACCGCGTGAACATCGAGAGCGGCACGACCACGGTGCACGATGCCGTGGGCACGCTCCTCGGCAGCTTCACGCTGAGCGCGGCATTCGATTCGGCGCTCGTGGACGACACGCGCGTGCGCCATGGCGTGACCGCCGTGCATCCCATCGACCCCACGCGGCCGGCGTATCGCGACGTGCTCGTCGTCACGTTCCGTGCGCGAAAAAAAGGCCCCCGTGAGGGGGCCTCCAGTCGCCTCTGACGTCAAAGCTGCACGACGTCGCGACGCGATGCGTTGACCGCGGTTACTTCACCGTCTGCGTGATCGGGCCAGCGATCCCCGCGGCGTTGTTGGCGTTGCCCGAATAGAGACCCTGGATGGCGTGCGTGCCGCTCTCCAGGCGATTGGTGATGCATTTGGCGACGCCGCTGCTGTTGAGGGACACGGACGCGCATCCCGCGATCGACGCGCCGTTGTCCTGGAAGTTGACGGTGCCCGTGGGCGTCCCGTTGCCCGCCACCTTCACGGTGAAGGTCACGTTCTGGCCCAGGTTGGACGTGTAGCGCGACGAGTCGATGGAGAGCGTCGTTGCGACCACGCCCTTAACCGTCTCGGTGATGGGACCCGCGACGCCAGTGCTGTAGGTTGCGTCGCCCGAGTAGGACCCCTTGATCGGATGGGATCCCGCAGCGAGTCCCGACGTGGTGCACGTCGCCCTGCCTGAGGCGAGCGCCACCGATGCGCAGCCCGCGATCGCCGCGCCGTTGTCCAGGAACGTGATGGTTCCCGTGGGCGTGCCGGAATTGCCCATCACCGACGCGGTAAAGGTGACCGCCTGGCCCGCGTTGATCGTGTAGCTCGACGAATCCATGCTGCTGGAGGGTGTCACCGAGCCGGGCGCCGGAGCCGGCGCTGGCGTCGGGGTCGGAGTGGGCGTCGGAGTCGGAGTGGGCGTCGGGGTCGGAGTGGGCGCCGGAGCCGGAGCCGGCGAGCCCGAGACGCTCGAGCCCGCCGAGCCCGCCACGCCGAACTTCATCGCAGCGGCCCCGGCTTCGGCCGCGCCCACGTCGGGGGCCGCGCCGAGGAAGTCGTCATTGAAGTTGGCGATGCGCGCGCCCTGGTCGTGGCCCGGCGTTCCCGCGGCGAGCGCGTATTGCCCGCCCGCTTCGCTCTGCCAGCCGTTGCCGGGGGCATAGGTCGGCGTCGCGTTGATGCCGCTCACCATGGGCGCGCCGGCGCTGCCGTTGAACATGTCGTTCTGGAACGTGTTGTTGGCGCCCGCTTGGTAGAAGGCGGAGTTCGGCTTCCACAGATGGTAGATGTTGTTCATCGACACCGTGTTGTTGATGAGCTGCGTGGCGCCCGTGCCCCCGCCGCCCGCGCCGCCGCCCAGGCCGTAGGCCGAGCCGGCTTCGGTGGCCTGCAGCATCGTGTTATGGAAGAGAAAGCGGCGCCCGTCGCCCAGGGTCGCGTCGGAGCCGGACTTGAAGAACGGCTGGCGGTCGTCCTGGTCGTGCGCCCTGCCCTCGAAGAACTCGTTGCGGCTGAACACGTTGCGGAAGATGTAGACCGGGCCCACGGAGACCACCGTGGTGGCGATGCCGGTCGCCGTGCGGTCGAGGTAGTTGCCCCAGATGCGCACGTTCTTGTTGCCGCCCTCGGCCTCGATGCCGTCGTCCCACGCGCCGCTGATGTGGTTGCCGTAGATGTCGGAATCGGCATTGGGGAAGCCGGTCTTCGAGAAATTGTCTTCGCCGCCCAAGCCATCGTTGAAATGCTTGGCGCCGCCAAGGATTTCGTTATGGCGGATCACGTGGTTGCCGCCGCAGTAGCTGAAGGTCACGCCCTGGGGTCCGGCCGGGTGGCCGTGGGTCCAGCTATTGGCGCTGTAGCGTGGGTCGTGGATCGTGTTGCGCTGGATGGTCACGCGCGCGAGCTCTTCGTTCTGGCAGATCGCGCGCACGCCCGAATCCATGTCGGCGCCCCAGGTGCCGTCGCGGGTGCGTCCCCAGCCGCTCATGTCGTTGTCCTCGATCACTACGTCGTGCATCGTGGGCGAGATGCGGATCGCGTCTTGCTGCGCGCCCTTGAGGGTGAGGCCGCGCACGATCACGTACGAGGCATTGATGGTCACGTTGAACTGCGCGGCATTGGCCGCGTCGAGCGTGGCCCCCGAGCCCTCGTAGACCACGTACCCGGAAGCGCTGCCGCCCTCGGTGATATTGAGCGTCGCCGATCCGCTCGCGACCGCGATGGTCTTCGCCACGGGAAACGAGTTCGACCACGTGGTGAAGGAGAGGGCGCGCGAGGCAGCGACGCCCGGCAGGTTGAACTGCGCTTCATACGTCGTGCCGGGCGCGAGGTTCACGAGGCTGCCGCGGCATTCGTTGTCGCGCGCGTCGAACCACATCGCCAGGCCCTCGCGCCAGTTGGCGTCGCCGACCTTGCGGTATTGCACTTCGCAGCCGGTGGCGCCGGGCGCCGACCAGTAGAGGCCGGCCGATTCGTAGGTCGGCACCGCGCGCGTGCCGGTGGAGTCGAGCGATTGGGCGTTCGCCTTCGTGGGCCAGTTGCCGATGGCAATTCCGACGAGGAGGAACGAGGCACCCGCCAGCATGCGCAGGCGGCTGGGTGCGGTGAAAACGGTGCGGGCGGCTTGTGTGGACACTGTGGCTGGCCCCTCTGTGGAAATTCGAACGAATCCCAGTCCACAGCAAGAGTGATGCCACCACTAGTTAATCCTTGTTTATCAAATAGTTATGAAATTTTCTTGGTATAGTCCAGACGGCCCCCTGTAGAGGCCGGAGCGGGCGGTTTGTAGGTTAAGCGGAGATTCTTTTGTAGGAATCCACCTTCATGAGGTCGGCAAAGGACTACAAGTTGTAGCTGTTTGACGACATACGTCGTCTTTTGCTGACGCTGCGTGTCACTAACGAGCTACAGCGTCGAAAAACGGGGGTGATCGGCATCACCCCCGCCCAAAACCGTCGCCTCGGTGCGACACGGCCTATTCGACCTTCGCTCCCGAAGAGATGACGACCTTCGCCCACTTCTCGGTTTCCGTCGCGATCACTCGGCCGAAATCCTCCGGCGTGCCCGCGATGGGCTTGCCGCCCAGCTCTGCGAGGCGCTCGCGCATTTTCGGGTCGGCGAGCGCGCGGTTCACTTCGGCATTCACCTTCTCGATGATCTCGCGCGGCGTGCCCTTCGGCATGCCGACGCCGAACCACGCCGTCGCCTCGTAGCCCGCAACCGTCTCGCCCACGGTCGGGACTTCGGGAAAGGCCGGGTCGCGCGCCGCGGAGGTCATGCCGAGCGGACGGATCTTCCCGCCCTTGATGAAGCCCGCCGAGGAGGGCAGGTTGTCGAAGATCACATGGACCTGGCCCGCCATGAGGTCGGTGAGAGCCGGGCCTGCGCCCTTGTACGGCACGTGCAGCATCTGGCATCCGGTCATCGACTTGAAGAGCTCGCCGGACAGGTGCACCGAGGTCCCGCTCCCGGACGAGGCCATGTTGATCTTGCCGGGATTCGCCTTGCAGTAGGCGATGAACTCGGCCACCGTCTTCACCGGCAGCGACGGATTGATTTCCATGATGTTGGGCGTGCGCACCAATCCCGCCACGGGCGCGATGTCGCGCGGGAAGTTGAACGGCAGGTTCTTGTAGAGCGTCGTGTTGATGCCGTTCGCCGGGTTCACCAGCAGCATCGTGTAGCCGTCCGGCGCCGCGTTCACCACGTATTCCACGCCGATGTTGTTGCCGCCGCCGGGCTTGTTCTCGATGATGAATTGCTGGCCCATTTTCTCCGAGAGCCATTGCGCGACAATGCGCGCGAGCACGTCCGTGGTGCCGCCGGGCGGATAGGGCACGACCCATTTGACCGGGCGCGTCGGGTAATCGAGCGCCGATGCGGCTCCCGCGGCAAGGACGGCGACGAGTGCGAAGGCGACGGAACGTGCGAGACGGATCACGAATGGTTCTCCTCGGTGGGTTGTCCGCGAACTCAAGGGGCGACTGGCGATGGTAGCGCGTGATTATAGTCACGGCCATGCCCGTGTCCGGGGGAAAGCATCGA
>JBDTXQ010000039.1:0-12067 GCA_040006115.1 Usitatibacter sp. | reverse complement strand
CGAGCCGCGAGAGCGCGTAGTCGGCGATCGCCGACTGCCGGGCCCGCACCTCGCCCCACGTGATCGAGCCGTCGCCGTTCACGTCGAGCCCGAGCGCGAGGTCGAGGTCGCGCAGGGCGATGTCCCACTGCCCGGCAAGCGAGGCGCCTTCGGCCCTCAGGGTGAGGTAGCTGTCGCTCGCCTTGTGGGCCTGTGCCGCAAGGCTCGCCATCGCGGAAGCGGCGGCGAGAAGGAAGCACAGAAGGGTGCGGCCTGCCCTCAACGCCCGGTCCCCGGCGCGAGCGACGCGAGGCGCGCCGACTCGAGGATGCGTGCGTCCGCCGGTTCCTTCTGGATCTTCCAGTTCTCGCGCGCGAGTGCGAGCGCGCCCTTCGGATCCTGCAGGATTTCCAGCGTGTAGCGGGCCTCCTCGCGAAGATGAACGCGGTCGCCGCGCGCGCGCGTGGCCTCGAAGCGCGCGGCGAGATTCGCCGTCGCCGCCTGCCTGTCGTCAGCGCCCGCCCTGCGGGCTGCGAGGACATATCTCAGGAAGAGCGGATCCGAGGGCGAATCGGCGGGGATGAGCGCCAGCACCTCACGCGGCCGGCCCTGGTCCAGCAGGAAATCGCAGTAAGCCGCGAGCGCGTAGGCGTCGCGGGGATCGAGAGCCAAAGCCTGCTTGAAATACGCCTCCGCCTCGCGAGGCTTCGAGAGGCGCTCGGCGAGCTCGCCCTGGAGCGTCGCGGCCCACCCGCGCACCGCGGGCGCATCGCCGCCTGAAATCCGCATGACCGCATCGAGGCTTCGCGAAGCTTCCTCGGCATGGCCGGTCGCGCCCTCGACGCTCGCAAGGCAGGTCACCGTCACCAAGGCAGAGGTGAGGCCCGCAAGCCGGCGGCAACTCGCGCGAGCGGCGCTAGGATCGCCCGTGACTAGCTGGACGGTCGCGAGGGTTAGCCACGCCTGAGCGTCGCGGGGATCGCGCTCGGTCGCGCGCGCCAGGTCGACGAGTGCCGGCCCGAACTCGTGATTGGATTGACGGATGGTTGCGCGCAGGAGCAGGACCTTGAACGGAGGATCCGGATCGCCCCACCAACGCGCCAAAGCCGCCTGGGCCTGGCCCAGCTGGCGCGGATCGGACTCTGTGCGGGCGCGCGCAATGTGCAGCATCGCCACGCGCGCGGCGACAGCGGCGTTATCCGGCGCGCGCGCAAGTGCGGCGTGCAGCGCCTTCGACTCCCGCTCGACGGCATCGCCGCGCTTCACGGCGAGGACTTCAAGCACTTCCGCGTCGTCGATCGGGAGGCGTGGAGCGGCGAAGGCCGCGCCATAGAACGCGAACAAGAGGGCGCCGAGTGCTGCCGACGTCTGGTGAAGACGCTTCACGGGGAAAAGTCGGCGCCGGGTTGAAGCCCGGCGCCTGCCGTTTACGGAGTGGTGGTATTAGCGGGGAGGCCGTTCGCGCCATTCGGCGAGCCCGGCAGCGGAGTCCTCAGGTACGGGAAGGCGTTGTCGAACTGGCTATCCTCGACCAGCACGCCGTCCGTATAAGGAAGGCTTGCGCTCGCGGGTTTGCCGGCACCGGGCGGAAGGAGGTATCCCATCGCCACGCGAAGCTCGATGTCGACCACGTCGTCGCCGGGACGCCTGCCGTTGGGGAAGCCGGCGGGATCGCAACCCGGATTCGCGAGCACCAGCGCTCCGTTCACGAAGCAAAGCGCGGCGCCGAGGCTGTTCTGCGCACCCTTGGCAGTCGCAGGCAACGCGGTGTTGAGGCGGATCATCTCGGACGGCACGACATTCTTCGGCTGGTTCACGTTGGCCACCCCGGTGAGGAATACAGCCACGAGGTCCGTACGCGGATAGACCGTCGGCGCTTGCACGCCCGCCGCGCTGTAGAGGCTCTGGAGCAGCACCGGCAGCGTCGGATTGGTGACGTAGTCGGCGAATTGCCCATCGCCCGTCGGCTCGCTCGCGTTCCACGTGTCCTTGTCCTTCAGCCCGATCACGAGCTCGTTCACGAGCGGCATGCCGAGGCGCGAGACCTGGACCAGGTTGCGGTCATGGATGATCTGGCGCAGCGGAACGTCGGCCACCAGCCGCGAGCGCGGCAGGCTGGCGGTGCTCCAAACGCCGATCACCGGGTCGCTCGTCGTGGTGACGCAGGAGATCGGAAGCTCGAGGGCGAGGGAAGTGATGTTCTTGCCCGCCGTCGCGTTGGACGAGCCGCTGCGGCTGCCGACGACGCGCGGAACCGGGATGTTCACGAGGTCGAAGATCTCGCCCAGGTTCACGCCGAAGCCTTCCTTGCGCTGCCCCACGAAGAGCCGGCCGGGGCTGGAGCATCCGGGGATGGCGACGTTGTACATATGCTTGGCGGCGTATCCGGCGTAGTCCGGGATCGACTTGTTGCCGATGTTGTCGACGGGTTTCTGGAATTCGTTCGCGCCGCCGCTCACGTTGGCGAGGGCGCCGGCCTGCGCGCCGCCGCGACGCGAGCCGCGGATGAGGTTCACGGTGTAGCTTTCGCTCGCGTTCAGGCTCGGCGGGTTCACGTCCGTGATCGGGCCGGAATTCACCAGCGGAATCGCGACGTTCTTTCCGCCGACGTTGAGAGTCGTGTTCCTGACGTTGTACTTGAACTTGAACTGGAACGTGAGATCCTCACGCCCGTCGCCGTTGTTGTCGATGTGGATCTCGTAGACGCCGTCGTGATCCATGTAGAAGTAGTTGGGCCCGCCGAACGGGTCCTGCAGCGGATAGTAGTTCGCGATGATGGTGACAAAGTCCGCGCGCCCCGGCTCGTAGCTGCGAAACGCGTACACGTCGGTGCCGTCCAGCTTCGGGTACTGGGTGATCCCCGGCGCCTCCCGATGGCTCGACGCCATCGCCGAGCTGCACAACGCAGCCAATGTCGCCGCGACCAAGGTCCGGCCCAGACGTCCTGCTTTAAGACTCGCTTGCATTTCCGCTCCCGTGAATTTGAAGGAAATCGACGGCGCGCGAACCACGACGTCGTCGCGGGCGCTCGCATGTCCTCCATACGAGGTACAGCGCGGGAACGGATGACAGGGAAATTGTAGGCGGCGTCCGGTTCGCGTGTAGGCGCAATCCGACAACGAGCCGCCGCGGGCTCAGGCGTGCAGGGATTTTTCGGAGCGAGAGTGGATGAGAAGAACGCAGCCGGTGGGGGAGTAGACCTCGGAGTGCGCCGAACCCGCGCGCGCCACCTGGTAGTCGCCCTGCTCCATGCGCTCCCCAGCAAGGAAGACGACGCCTTCCAATACCAGGCATTCCTCGTCCCCGAGGTGCAGGTGCGCGGGGATACGCGCTTCGCGCTCGAGTCTCGCGAGCCACGTGCGGGTCCGGCCGTCGTCGTAGAGCTCCTTCGAGGACAGTCCCGGCAGGCTCTGCGTCCACGCGCCTTCGCTCTTTCGAATGGTCGTGAAGCCGGCGGCGCGCGGCGCTCCTTCGCTGCGGACGCGTTCGAGGAGGCGCATCTTGATTTCCTCCTGGCCCTCGGGGACGAGAGGCTTCAGCGCCTCGAGGAGGGCTTCGACGATCTCGGCCGGCAGCACTTCGTCCAGTTTCTTGCTCAAGTCTGCCTCAGCAATTGAAAGCGTTCCAGTTGCGTGCGCAGCAAGCGCAGCGCCTGCCTGATCTGCCCCTTGACCGTACCCAACGCCACGCCCTCGATCTTCGCGATCTGCTCGTGGGTGAGGCCACGAAAGAACGCGAGCGACAGGAGCTGGCGTTGCCGAGGGGTGAGCGACAACATTGACTCCCGCAAACGCGAGCCTTCTTCCATCGCGAGGAACAGGTCCTCCACGTTCGAGGCTTCATCGACCTGCGCTTCGCACAACTCGTGCGGATCCGGGTGCGCGACTGCTGGATCCCGCCGCCGCAGGGCATCCAACGCCCGGCTGCGGCACATCACCAGGAGCCATGTTCTCACGGAGCCGCGCTCCGCGTCATAACGGTCCGGCTGGCGCCATACCTGGAGGTATACGTCGGAAACCACCTCCTCGGATGATTCGTCGTTGCGAAGGATCCTTGAGGCGGCGCCGAAAAGCAGGCCTATGGTGGCGTCGTACAACGCGGCCAGGGAGGGTTCCTCATGCCGCGCGATACCCTGCATGCACTTGAGGAGATGCGCCTCGTTCACGCGGACGGGCGGCGG
This sequence comes from Usitatibacter sp., assembly GCA_040006115.1. GTDB lineage: Bacteria > Pseudomonadota > Gammaproteobacteria > Burkholderiales > Usitatibacteraceae > Usitatibacter. Next base: position 7,908 of record JBDTXQ010000039.1, on the reverse strand, counting down.
CTCCGTGCATTCCGGGGAGCCATCCAGGCTGGTGGAGTCGTCGCGAAGGCCCTCCGCCTCGGCGTGCGCCGGGATGGTCGATACGTGCATTCTTGTTATCCGCCCTGCGGCTGAACTATTTACCGACCATGTGCGCTTCTGTCCTTATTAGTCACCCCTCGGCGACAAAAGTTTTGCCCCGGGGCCAATCCAATCCGGCGCGCCCTGCGTATACGCAGTAGGTGTCAGTCCCCTGACCCGACTCGGCTGATACCCGGGACCCGATCAAACTTAAGGAATCGACATGAGAAAAGCTATTTCCATCCTGGCCATGGCCGCGATGCTGGGAGCCGGTGCGACCGCGCTCGCCAAGGACGACATGATGATGTCGCGCTCGACGATGGACTTCAAGATGATGGACACCAACGGCGACGGAATGATCTCGAGGGATGAGTACATGGCCTACCACGAGTCCATGTGGATGAAGATGAAGAGGAACAAGGACGGCATGGTGATGATGAAGGACATGGGAATGATGGGCGGCACGGCCCCCAGGGAAGACACCAACATGGAGCGCGGCCCGGCCAAGGACGGCAAGATGATGGACAAGGGCTCGATGAAGAGCGTGCGCTGACGCGAAAGCCGGCGGCGCGAAGCGCGCGGCCGGCAAGTTTTCAACGCCGACGGACTACGACTACGCGGCGCGCTGCCTTTCGAAGAGCGCGATCGATTCCACGTGTCCGGTGTGCGGGAACATGTTGACGACCCCCGCTTTCGTGAGACGGTACCCCTTGACGTTCACGAGCACGCCCGCGTCGCGCGCGAGGGTCGCGGGGCTGCACGACACATAGACGATGCGCGAAGGCCCGTCGTCGCCGATCCCCTTGCAGATTTCCAGCGCGCCATCGCGCGGCGGGTCGATAAGGAGCTTGTCCACAAGACCGAGCCGCACCAGCGCGCCGGGTGCATCGGTGTAGAGATCGTGGGCGATGAAACACGCGCGCGCTTCGAGGCCGTTCAGCTTCGCATTCTCCGCGGCGCGCGCGACGAGTTGCGGCGCGCCCTCCATGCCCACCACGTCGGCGCCGCGCGTGGCGAGCGCGAGCGTGAAGTTGCCGATCCCGCAGAAGAGGTCGCCCACGCGCTCCCCGGGCCGCGGCTCGAGGAGATCCACCGCCCGCTTCACCAGCACGCGATTGACGCCCGCATTCACCTGCGTGAATTCCGTCGGGCGGTAGCGCAGGGAAAGCCCGAATTCCGGAAGCCGGTAGTCCAGGGCAGGGGCTTCGAGCGGATGGAAAGGGTGCGCGGTGTCCGGCCCCTTGGGCTGCAGCCACCACTGGATGCCGTGGCGGTCGGCGAACTCGCGTAGCCTGGCCGCGTCCTCCTCGCCCACCGGTTCGAGGTTGCGCAGCACCAGGATGGTCACGTCCTCGCCCACCGCGAGCTCGATCTGCGGCATCCGGTCGCGCAGCGTCATCGCGGTGAACATCTCGCGCAGCTCGGGAATCAATGCCGACACGTGGGGTGGCAGCACTTCGCACGACATCGTGTCGGCGACGAAGCTCGAGCGCCGCTCGTGGAAGCCCACCAGCACACCGCCCTTCTTGGCCACGTAATGCACGGATAGGCGCGCTCGGGTGCGATAGCCCCACGAAGGACCGAGCACCGGCGGCAGGAGCTGCTCTGGCTTCACCTTGCCCAGGCGCTCGAGGTTGTCCTCGAGGACGCGCTGCTTGGACGCGACCTGCGCCGCGGCGTCGATGTGCTGCATGGCGCAGCCGCCGCAGATGCCGAAGTAGCGGCAGCGCGGCGTGACCCGCTGCGAGCTCTCGCGCAGCACCTGCGTGACGCTCCCCAGGTCGAAGTTGCCGCGGCTGCGGCGCTTCGCGAAGACGACGCGCTCGCCAGTGACGCCGCCGTCGATGAAGGTGACTTTGCCGTCGACGTGCGCGACCCCGATGCCCTCGTGGTCGATCGACTCGATGAACGCTTCCGTCACCGCGCCGCTACTGGCAAACCGTGACCGGCGACGCGAACGTCTCGCGCTGGATCGCCTTCCTCACGGCGACGCCGTCGATCGTGTAGTCGAGCGTGCCGATGCCGCCATTCGTGAATGAGAAACTCATGGTGCCGACCTCCGCCGCGGTGGCCGCGATCCACGGGCTCGCGTTGAACGCCGGGCCGTGCGTGCGATAGAGGGTGCCGCGGTAGACGCCCGCGCCGGTGCGATCGGCGTGGGGCAGCACGAACCACGCGCCCTTGCCGGAGGCGTCGTAGGTGAAGAGGGTCGCGAAGATCACGTTGCCCTGCTGCGTCACGTTCACTCCCCAGCCCGGCTCGTTCGGGTTCCACCAGAGGTCCTGGTAGTTGGTCGCGGAGTTACGCGACGCGCTGGTGAAGGTGCAGGTCGCGGGGGTCGAGAACACTTCGCGCGAGATGGGCTTGGTCACGCTTGCGCCGTCCACCGAATAGGAGAGCGTCCCCGTGCTCGCCGTGGAAAATGCGACCCGCATGGTGCCGATCTCGACCGGCGTGGTCGCCGTCCACGGCACCGCGTTGAACGCGGGCCCGCTGGTCCGATAGAGCGTGCCCTGGAAGGAGCCGTCGGCTTGCGCGTCGCCGCGGGCGAGCGCGAGCCACATGGGCGCCCCCGTCGCGTCGTACGTGAAAAGCGTGCCGAAGAGGACGCTGCCCTGGTGGTTCAGGTTCAATCCCCAGCCCGACTCCGCCGGGTTCCACCAGAGGTCGGTGTAGTTCGGCTGCGCCGTGGCGTTGGCCGCTATGTTGAGCGTGTAGGTGCCGGTGCCGTCGGGCACCCAATCGGTCACCTGGATGTAGTAGGTGCCGGGATCGAGGGCGCGCGTGATGCCGAAGTTGGTGCTCGCCGTGTTCTCGTCGTCGTTGGCTTCGAGGTTCACGCCGCGCGAGTCGAGGATCGAGCCCACGGTGTCGATCGTGCCCTGGGTGAAGACGTGCACCGTGGAGGGCGCGGAGAGCGTGAAGCGATAGACGTCGACGTCGCCCGCATAGTCGATCTTGCGGTTGGCGAGCACGATCGGCGCGGCGAGGAGATCGAGCGGCTGCGCGGCGACATCGGCCGTCACGTCCTGGATGCGGTTGGGCGCGTCGTCTGCAGCCTGCGCGGCGGTGCGGATGTATTGGTCGATCTCCGGCTCGAAGGCCTCGAGGCGCGCGTACAGCCCCTCCTCGTTCAGGTTCGTGCACGTGAGGCCGTCGGGAGAATTGCGCACCGTGGTGCCGCTCAGCACGCCGCGCAACTGCAGGCTCGTGCCGTTCAGCACGAAAAGCCCGGAGCCGCTCGAACCGCCCTCGACGATGCCGCGCGTGAAGCGCGTCCCGTACATGTCGAGGGGACGCCCGTCGATGCGGTACTGCTGCGACAGCGTGCCGAGCGCGAGACGCGACGTGTCGCCCTTCGGGTGGCTGAGGCTCACGAACGACGTGCCGTTGGCCACCGCTGCGCGATTCCACGCCGAGTACACGGCGCCGGCAGGCGGTGAGTTGTTCATGCGCAGCAGCGTCGAGTCGACGTTGTAATTGGCGAAGGTGAGCTGCGCGCCACCGGGGACCTGCACGAACGACGGATTGACCACTCCGCCTTCGCAGGCGGTGCTCTCGTGGAACCAGAACGTGGAGAGCGTGGCGGCGGCCGTGGCGTTGTTGATGCAATGATTCGCCGTGATCACGAAGGGCGCGGGGAAGCGCTCGGTATTGAGCAGCGTGCCGGTGCACAGGAACCCGCCGCCATTGTCGACGAAGCTCAACTTCGCGATCGACTTCTTGCGCTCGAGGATCGCGGCGTCGAGGACCGCGTCGTTGGTGCTGCACAGGGTGGGGACGGTGCAGGTGCCCGCGGCGGCCTTGGCCGCGAACGGCGAATCGGTGAAGTGCAGGACCGCGCCCACGCTCACGGTGTCCTCGGAAGGCTCGACCACGCTGAAGAGCTCGACCACCTGGCTGCTACCTTCGGTCCATGGCGTCCAGTGCTCGTTGCCGAGCGTGGGGTCGATGAGCATCGCCTCGATGCGGCCGAGGTCCGCGCCCTGCACGCGCACCTCGAAGGATCCGGGCACGGTGCCGAGAACGATCTGCGTGCGCATGCCGAGCGCCGCCTCCGACGACGCGCGGAATTTCGCAACGTAGCCGCCGGGCACGCGCGTCCAGGCCGCAACCCGGGTCGCCTTCGGCACGACGCGCACATCTCCGACGCGCACCGGACCCGCGGCAATCTCGGGAGATGCCGTCGCGGCCTTCTGGCGTTCGGGCGCCGCGAGCGACACGAGATCGACGGGAACAAGCGAGGGCGCGCGAAAGGTGGCGGGCGCTGCAGGCGCGCTCTCTAGCGCGCGCGAAGGCATCTCGAGCGCCTGCGATGCGGCAACCAGCGGCGTGGCCAGGGCGATGATGGCGAGGAGGCGTGAAATCATCTCGGTGACGGCTCTCGGAACATGCGGCATTGTGCGCGGCGACAGGCCGCCGACCGGGGATTTATCGTGAATTTTCAGGGGTTTATGGTAACATGCCGGAGGTGTCGGGCGGGGCCCGGCGCGTTTCAGATGACATCGCCAAGTCTTTGATCAAATTCTGCAATTCCTGCGGCGCGACGGTGGTGCAGCGCATCCCCGAAGGCGACACGTTCTCGCGCGCGGTATGCGACGCGTGCGGCGTGATCCACTACGAGAATCCCAAGGTCGTGGTGGGGTGCCTGCCCGCGTACGGCGAGCGCATCCTCATCTGCAAGCGCGCCATCGAGCCGCGTTACGGCCTGTGGACGCTCCCCGCGGGCTTCATGGAAAACGGCGAGTCGGCCTCGGAAGGCGCGGCGCGCGAAGCCCTAGAGGAAGCCAACGCGCGAGTGGAGATCGAGGACCTCTACACCGTGTACTCGATCCCCCACATCAGCCAGGTCTACATGATGTTCCGCGCGCGCCTCGTCGACATGGATTTTTCCGCGGGAAGCGAAAGCCTCGAGGTGAAACTCGTGACCGAGGAAGAGATCCCGTGGGGCGAGCTCGCCTTCGCGATGGTGAAGCGCACCCTCGAGAGCTACCTGCACGATCGCAAGACCGGCATCTTCGTGCCCCGCTTCGGCGACATCCGGCCTCCGCAGCGCTAACGCGGCACCATCGCGCCGCTCCTCTTGCGCTCCCACGGAGCGACCACGTCGCGCTGCGCCCAAAGCAGGAATCGTCCGGCCTCGTGGCATCGGTGGGTCGTGAGGAGCGTCTCGACCTGGGCGATCGAAAGGCAACGCAGGTTCGACCCGGTCAACACCCTGCCCTCGTCGAACGCGTCGGCGTTCGCCTCGATGCCGGTCGCCTTCACCACGTCCTTCGCGGCGAACCAGAGCGCGCCACGGTCTTCGAACACGCGCACGTGAACTCCACCGAACTCGTAGTAATTTCCCTGCCACTTCTCGAGGGGCTGCGCCCAGAGCCACCCCATGCCCTCGTGGAAGAGCTCGACCAGCGGCTTCGCGATCGCGATCGCGATGACCGGGCACGAGAACAGGAAGGCGGTGAGCGCCCACGCCTTCTGCCCGAGCTTCCAACCGATCCAGGTCATGAGGGCGGAAACCGCCGCCGCGATGAGGAGCCGCACGAGGAGGAGGGCCCAGTTCGGCATCACGCCACCTGCAGCACTTCCTGCTCGGCGATCACGAAGACCTGGTCGCCGCGGCGCGGCTGCACTTCGGCGTTGCCGGTAAAAGCGCCGAACGCGGGCAGCACTCCGTAACGCGCGCCGAACCAGAAGCACGGCAGGCGCAGCGACTTCTCGCCGGCCGCGGACAGCCGCACCGCGGGATGGATGTGGCCCGCGAGCGCGTAGCCGCCGCGGCTCGCGCCCGGCTCGTGGTTGAGGATGAAGGGCCCGAGCGCCTCGCCCGCTTCGATGCAACGCGCGCCCCATGCCTCCGGAGGGTCGCCCGCCTTCTTGTCGTGGTTGCCGCGAACGATGGTGAGCGCGAGGGCCTTGCGCTTCTCGCGCCACGCGTCGAAGCGCGCGAAGGTGCTCGCGGCGCGGCCCGCGGCGCTGTGCAGGAAATCGCCGAGGAAGACCACGTGCTTCGCGCCGGTCTTGTCGATCGCGCGACCGAGCCGCTCCACGTTCTCCGTCGTGGTGCCCGAGGGCATCGGGATTCCGGCGCTGCGGAAGCTCGCCGCCTTACCCAGGTGGAAGTCGGCGACGAAGAGCGCCTTCTTCGCGGGCCAGTAGGCGACCTTCTCCGGGAGGAGGAACAGGCTTTCTCCGGCGACCGAGCACTTGGTCATGAAAAGAGGTCTCCCTGCCCTTGCGCCTGCGCGGGCAGCGCTTCGTCGTACTCGAGCTGCATGCGCTTCACGCGGTCGGCGAGCTTCTCGTTGGTGAGCTTCTCGCGGAAGCGCGACACCATGATCGGAAACGCGAAGGGCGAAGGCTTGTGCGTCTGGCGCAGCAGCACCGGGGTGGCCGCCATGCGCCTGAGCCCCTCGGAGAGCCGCGAGAACTCGAGCTGGCGCTCCAGCACCTCGCGCTCGGCCTGGCCGAGGAGCGGGTTCGACGGATCCCAGCGCGCGAACACTTCGTAGATGAGGCCGCTGGTCGCCTGCACCTGGCGGTTGGTCTTGGGCTGCCCCGGATAGCCCTGGAACACGAGGCCCGCGACGCGCGCGATCTCGCGGAACTGGCGCTTGGAGAGCTCGGCCGCGTTCAGGCTCGCGAGCATGTCCTCCAGGAGGTTGTCGGTGGAGAAGAGCCCGCCCTTCAGGAGCGCGATCATCTCGTAGCGCTCGCGCGACATGAGCTCGAAGCCGTAGTCGGTGAAGGAGAGCGTGAAGGTCTGCGCCTTCGCGCGCGAGATGCGGTAGGCGAAGAGCGCCGAAAGGCCCAGGTGGACCTGCCGCCCTTCGAAGGGATAGAAGAAGATGTGGTGGCCCTCGCGCGTCCGGGTCTGCTCGACCAGCATCTCGTGGCGCCTGGGCACCTTCGACCACGAGTTCTGCAGCTTGAGCAGCCGCGCGACCGCCTTCATCTCCGGCTCGTTCTCGCGGCCCTCGACGTGCAGCTCGAGGAGCTCGCGGATCCCGTCAGAGACCTCGCTCGAGAGCGGGCACTTGCCGCCGTCCCAGCGCGGGATCAGCGCCGAGCCGGGCTTGCCGGGCTTCACGTACGCGGTCATGTTCTCGACGCGCATGAATTCGAGGAGCTGCCCGCCGAAGATGAAGTTGTCGCCCTTCGAGAGGCGCGCGATGAACGACTCCTCGACGTTGCCCAGGCGCTTGCCGCTCCGGTAGCGGACGTCGACGGCCGCGTCCGAGACGATGGTGCCGATCGACATGCGGTGGCGCTTCGCGATCGCGGCGTCCTTCACGCGGTAGAGGCCGTCCTCGTCTTTCACGACCTTGTGATAATCGGGATAGGCCTTCAGCGCGTCGCCGCCGCGCGTCACGAAGTCGAGCGCCCAGCGCCATTCGGCCTCGGTGAGGCCGCGGAAGGCGCAGGTCGAGCGCACCTCCGCCTTCATCGCCTCTTCGTCGAAACCTTCGCCGGCGGCGATGGTGACCAGGTGCTGCGTGAGCAGGTCGAGGGGGCTATCGACCGGGCGGCGCGACTCGATGCGCCCCGCGAGCGCGGCGCGTCGCGCGGCCGCGGCCTCGACGAATTCCAGCGCATGGGAAGGCACGCATGTGACGCGGCTCACCTGGCCCGGCGCGTGCCCCGAACGCCCGGCGCGTTGCAGCAATCGCGCGACGCCCTTGGGGCTTCCGATCTGCAGCACGCGCTCCACCGGCGAGAAGTCGACGCCGAGATCGAGCGACGATGTCGCGACGACGCAGCGTAGTGTGCCGGCGCGAAGACCGTCCTCGACCCAATCGCGCTTCCGGCGATCGAGCGAGCCGTGATGCAGCGCGATCGCCCCGGCCC
>JBDTXQ010000038.1:0-12188 GCA_040006115.1 Usitatibacter sp. | reverse complement strand
GAAGGTCGCCACGTGGCGGTTATCCTCCTCGAACGGATCGCGGAAGAAGTCATGGACGATCTCGTAGCTGGGGAAATAGAAAAGCTCGCGATTGACGAGATCCCATCGGTCCCGCAGGAATTCGTCCAACGCCGCGCGCAGGATCGCCTTCGAGACCGAGTTCGCGGTGATCGCCGATACCGGCCTGAACGTGGCCGTCATCCGAACGGGCGAAACCGTGTAGACGATCTTGAGGTCGGGCAGGTGCCGAAGGCGGATCTCCTCGATCTTCTCGAGGCAGCGCTTGGTGTCGGCCATGGTCTCCACGCGGAATACATGGCGCGCGGGATCGTAGTGGCGCTTCGTCAACGCGCGCCAAAGCGGCTCTCCCGTCTGCTTGTCGTACCACACCTCCGACAGGCCGAGCGTGAGGATGAGCAAGTCCGTCGCCTCGAGCGTGCTCCGCACCATGCGCCTGCGGTCCTCGTTCGCCTCGAAGACCTCCTTGTCCTTGCCGATCCAGAGGGCGTCGCGGCTGTCGAACTCGTCGAACGCCCAGCGGAACTGCTGCGCGATCACCGCAGGGCTTTCGAATGTCGCGCCATAGCGCATCAGCGCGTTGTAGGGCGAGGTGTCGACGTTCCTGTTGAAGCCGTTCTCCGCGAGCCACAGGATGAAGTAGCGGGCGAAGCAGCTGCCCACGCCGATCACGCGCGTTTCCTCGCCGATCAGCGGCGCGGCCGGCAGCCACCCCTCGACCAGCGACTGGATCCCGCTGACCGCGTATTCCTTCTTGCGCGGAACCACGTGGACCCGGTCGCCGCCGAGGTACCACGTGTCGAGGTTCTGCAGCGACATGTTGGCCGGGTCCGGGTGCCACTCCACCAGGCTTTCCTTTCCGCGATTCATATTCACCTCGCTTGCCTCATCGGCGTAGAAATTCCTGAACTCCCACGAGAATTTTTCAAGGATCGCCTTGCGTTGCCGGGCGTCGAAGTGCGCCTGGACGGCCGAGCGTTTCCTGTAATCGTCCTTTTCCCGCGCGGCGAGGCGATCGAACGGGATTCCCACGCTGGCGAAAAGCCGCCCCAGCTCCTCGTCGAGACTCTCGTAGCGCAGGACGTCGGTGAGGAGGCATTCGCCGCGCGCGTCGCAATATTTGTCGGCTTCCGACCAGGTGTCGGCGATGGCGCTGTCGACATCGTATGAGCCTGCGTTGAGCACATATTGCATGGCGAAGGCGGACTTCACCTTCTCGAACGGGTTGCGCACCACCCCGAAGCGGCGCAATCCGAGGAAGTACTCTTTGCCGAGGAGCGAGCAAACCGCGGCCGCGTCGATGTGGTTATAGAAGCGGGGCGAGCCATCTTCGCCGAGATGGTTGCGTGGCTCGTGCAGCGGCGAGGGCGGAGCGATCGGCGTGACAATGTCGCCGGCAGTGGCATGAGCGCTCAGGAACACCTCGATGGAGGTACCCGCGACCTTCGCTCCCTTGATGAAGAGGAGGCGCTCGTTTCTCAGCAGGATCATGTCGGGATGGACAGGATCATCACGGCTCGTCGCCCATGCGCCTGAAGACCGCGGTCGCGCGCGGGCCGAACATGCCGAGGAAGGGCGCGACCTCGTTCTCGTAGTCCCACTGGATTGCGATGGGACCTATGGGGTCGGTCGAATCCAGGCTCTCGCCGCGGTTCGCGGCGACCAGGTGGGCGAGCGCGATCGTCACCGAATAATTGCCGGCCTCGAGCGGCAAATCCACGGTCATCTCGAAGATGGCGCGCTCGCACCCGTCCGTGGGCGCCGGTGGCGTGAGGCCCAGGCGCGAGGAGCCGAGCGATGTCACCACCTGGTCATATTTGTTCCTGATGACCGCCGTCACGTGCGTGGGGCGCTCCTTCGCGGGCCGGTACGCGACCTTGATCTGCATGGTGCTCCCAAGGCGAAAGGATGTCGACGGCGTTCCCTTCGCGTCGTAGAACGCAACCGCGAGGACGCGTCCTGGGAGCAACGCCTCGGGCTGCGCTGTCTTCCAGGAAGCGTCCCGGAGGATGGCGCCAAATTCCCCGGGCGTCGCCGCTTCCGCCGCCACGCCCCGTTCCTGGACCTCGACAGGGAGCGCTCCGCAGCCCGCCTCCGCGAGATATTCGCGGATGGCGAGCCGCGTCTCCCCCGCAAACTGCACGCGGCCCTGCCTGAGGTAGATCGCGCGGCTGCAGGTATCGCGCACCGTGCCCATGTCGTGGGAGACGAAGACCAGCGTGACGCCGTTTTCGCGCAGCGAACGCATGTGGCTAAAGCACTTCTGCTGGAAGAAGAAGTCGCCGACGCTCAATGCCTCGTCGATCACGAGGATATCCGGATTGGTAAGCACCTGGACCGCGAACGCGAGGCGCATCATCATGCCGCTCGAGTAGGTCTTGACGGGGCGCTCCACGGCATCGCCGATCTCGGCGAAGGCAACGATCTCATCGAAGCGCCGCAGGATCTCCGCGCGCGCGAGGCCGAGCAACAGTCCGTTCAGGATCACGTTCTCGCGCCCGGTGTACTCGGGGTTGAAGCCGCTGCCCAGCTCCAGGAGCGCGGATATCCGCCCGTTCACGCGCACTTCGCCGCCGGTGGGGGCTAGCGTACCGGTGAGGATCTCGAGGAGCGTGCTCTTGCCGCTGCCATTGCGCCCGATCACGGCGATCGACTCGCCCCGGCGCACCTCGAAGTCGACCTCGCGAAGCGCCCAGACCTCCTGCAATCCCGCGCGCCGCTTCGGCCAGAGCGTGTGCATGAGGCGCGCGCCCTGGCTTTCGAAGACCTCGTAGCACTTGCTCACGCCGCGCGCGCGGATGGCGATGTCGTCCACGGTGTCAGACCAGGTCGGCGAAGCGCGGGCGCAGGCGCCGGAAGAGAAGGAGCGCCACCCAGGCGAACAGCGTGGACAGCAGGAAATACATCCCGAGCCCGCGAAGGAGCGGCACCTCGCCGTACACCAGCACGAGGCGCAGCTCCTCCACGACGAACGTGAGCGGGTTCAGCATGAGCGCGCCGCGCAAGAGCGGCGGCACCGCGTCGATGCTGTAGAAGATCGGCGTGACGAAGAGCAGCGCGTGGGAGAACATGGTGGTGAGCTGGCTCGCGTCGCGCACGATCACGCCGATCGCGGAGAGCAGCCAACCGATGCCCAGCAGCAGCGGGAAAAAGGTGACGAGCACTAGCGGGAAGAGGAGCGACTTTGGCGCGGGCACGCCGACGATCAGGAAATAGCCCAGGAACCACACCGCGATCCCCATGAGCGCGTGGGCGAGCGCCGTTAGCGCCATCACCCAGGGCAGGATCTCCAGGGGAAACACCACCTTCTTCACGAAATTGGGGTTCGCAATGATGAGCAAGGGCGCCTTGTTCAGGCACTCGGCGAAGGCATTGAAGACGATGAGCCCCGCGAACAGCATGAGAGCGTAGTCGCCCGTGCCGCCGGCGAACCCCCAGCGCGCCTTGAAGATCACCCCAAAGGCGAGGGTATAGACGGCGAGGAGGAAAAGCGGCTCGGCGAACGACCACACGACGCCGCCGAAGGAGCCGCGGTAGCGCCCGGAGAACTCACGCCTGGCGAGCTCGAGGACGAGGCTTCGGTTGCGCCAAAGGGTGCGAAGCATTCGCGCGCGGGGGATCAGCCGGTCACCGCCGGCACGCGGCCATACTTGTCCTCGAAGCGCACGATGTCATCCTCGCCGACGTAGGCGCCGCTCTGCACCTCGATCATCACGAGATCGCCCTCGGCTGCGTTTTCGAGCCGGTGCCGGTTGCCGGCGGGAATGAAGGTCGACTCGTTGGTGCGCACGATGAGCTCGCGATCGCCGTTCACGACCGTTGCGATGCCACTCACCACAACCCAGTGCTCGCTGCGGTGATGGTGCATCTGCAGGGATAGGCTCGCACCCGGCTTCACCTCGATGCGCTTGATCTTGTACCCCGGCCCTTCCTCGAGCACGGTGTACGTGCCCCACGGACGATGTACCGTGCGATGCAGCTTGTGCGCTTCGTGGCCCTCGGCCTTGAGCTGTGCGTAGATGTGCTTCACGTCCTGCGCGTGGCTCTTGCTGGCGACCAGCAAGGCATCCGGCGTATCGACGATGAGGAGGTTTTCCACCCCGACGGCGCCGACGACGCGGCCCTCGCTGCGAATGAAGCAGTTGAAGACCTCGTGCAGCACCGCCTTGCCCTCGAGGCGGTTCCTGTTGCCATCGGCCTGCGCGAGCTCGCCGATCGCGCTCCACGAGCCGATGTCGCTCCAGCCGATGTCGCACGCGACGACAGCGACGCGGCGCGACTTTTCCATCAACGCGTAGTCGATCGAGATGTCGGGCACGCGCGCGAAGCTTTCCGGGTCGAGCTCGACGTGGGTGATACCGGCACCCGTGGAAGCGGGCGATCGTGCAAGGCAATCGACGACGGCGGCGAGGACTTCAGGGCAGTGCTCCTTCATCTCAGCGAGGACGGTTCCGGCCGTGAAGCAGAACATCCCCGAATTCCAGAGGAAGCCCGATTCCACGTAGCCGCGTGCCTTTTCCGCGGAGGGTTTCTCCACGAAGCGGATCACGTCGTTGCCGCTGGACTCGATGTATCCGTACCCCGTCTCCGGCGCGTTGGGCCGGATGCCGAACGTCACGAGCCGGCCCGCTTGAGCGAGCGCCGCCGCCTGCGAGACCGCGCGTGCGAATGCTGCCTGGTCGAGCACGAGGTGATCGGCGGGCAGGATCAGCATCACCGCGCCTTCTCCATGCACCTTCGCCGCGGTGAGCGCCGCCGAAGCCACCGCGGCGGCTGTGCCGCGGCCAAAAGGCTCCAGCACATAGGAAGTCGCAAGATGGCCGTCGCCCAGCTCGCGGAATTCGTCCTTCGTCTTGAAGAAGAGCTCTCGATTGGTGACGGTGAGAATCTGCGCGACGCCCGGCAGCTCGGCGCCGCGCAGGTAGGCCTTCTGCAGCAGGCTCTGCCCGTCGGCGAGGCGTATGAACGGTTTCGGATGGAGCTCACGAGAAACCGGCCACAGGCGCGAGCCCGCACCACCGCAAAGGACGGTGGGGATCAACCGCATTCAGGCAACCCTTTCGCGCATGGACTCGATCTCGTTTCGACAGGCGCTTGACGCCAATCGATTGAGATTTCGGCGGGAGCTGGGATACCGGAAGTAAGGCCTGTCGCGATCGGAATGATACAATATTTTATAAGGTTAACGTCTGCGTCGGTGCCCAGCAATTTCTCCAGAAGCGAGCTGATATGGCTGCCCGTGGTCGTGGTGGCTTTGCTCCTTGTCTACCTCCCGGGCCTCGACAACAGCCTCGTCTTCGACGACGGCTATCTCACCGACCCGCGCTTTACGGATTACCGCTCGGTGCCGGAATTCCGGGCGCGCATGCTTTCCTACGGAAGCTTCGTCGCGCTGCAATCGATCGTCGGCGAGGGATGGTGGAAGCAGCGCCTCGCCAACCTGGCGATCCACCTCGCGACGGTGATCGCGTTGTGGGGCATGTATCGCGAGATCCTTCGCTCGATCGCCGCGCCCGGCGGCAACGGCTTGTCCGCGAGCGCGCCGCCCGTCGAGTATCACCGCTCCGCGGCGCTGGGGATCGCGATCGGGTTCTTCGCGCTGAATCCCGTCGCCGTCTATTCGGTCGCCTACCTCATCCAGCGCTCCATTCTAATGGCCACGTTTTTCGTGGTCCTCGGGCTGTGGTCCTTCGCGCGCGCGTTGGGCCGGAAGCAGCCGTGGCTGCATCTGCTCTCGCTCGCGAGCTACGCGCTCGCTGTCATGTCGAAGGAGCACGCCATCATGGCGCCGCTCGCGGCGGTGCCGCTCTACATCTTGATCGCGCGTCCCGCGGCGAAGCGCATCGCCGCGCTCTCTGCCGCGGGCGCGCTCCTGGTCGGCCTCGCGGGCTTCTTCCTCTGGCGCCGCTACGGCCAGATCATCGGCAAGCCTTTCGACGAGTACTCGTACGTCTATCTCGCGCAGCTGAAGGCGATCGATGCCGGCGTCGAGAAGAACGCGTTCGGCTTGAGCATCATCAACCAGGCCTGGCTCTTCTTCCAGTACGGTCTGCGCTGGATGCTTCCTTCCTCAGAGTGGCTGTCCATCAACCTGCGCCCGCCGTTTCCCGTGGCATGGATGACGTTCCCGCAGGTCCTGGGGGTGGCGGGCTACCTCGGCGTCGTCGCGGGCGGCTTCTACCTGCTGCTTCGCTACCGTGACTGGCGCGCGCTGCTCGGCATCTCCCTGCTCTTCCCGGCGCTGCTCTTCGTCACCGAGTTCGCGACCGTGTGGGTGCAGGACCCGTTCGTCCTCTACCGCAGCTATCTGTGGGCCATCGGCATTCCAGGCCTCGTCTTCTTCGTGGTGCACGGCCCCGCGCCGCGGATCCTGCTCGCGATCGGCATCGCGGGTGCCTGCCTTCTCACGTGGCAATCGCTCGATCGCGTCTTCTCGATGGCGACGCCGATTGCCGTGTGGAGCGACGCGATCGCGAAGCTCACGAAGGATCCGCGCTCCGTGGGCCGCTGGTTTCCCTACCTGAACCGCGGGGTTGCCTACGTTGATCGCGACGAGTTCGAGCCGGCACTGCGCGATTTCGAGTTTTCTGCCGCGCTGGGCGACATGGGAGTCGGCACGTTCAACCAGGGCGCCGTGCTTCTCACAACTGGCAACGCCGCCAACGCAGTCGCCGCGTTCGATCGCGCGGAGAAGCAGGGCTACAGGCTTTCGAACCTGCCGCTCCAGAGAGGCCTCGCGTTGATGGCGCTGGGAAGGCCGGAAGAAGCCTACCGGCAGTTCCAGATCACCAAGACGATGGGGCCGCCGCCCCAGGCGCGCGAGCTGCTGCTGCTGCAATTGGGACGCTCGTCGCTGCAGCTGGGCAAGCACGACGAGGCTCTCGCGAATCTTGGCGCGCTCCTCGCGCGCGATCCGCGCAACAGCGAGGGGCGCTACCTGCAGGCCATGACCTACGTCGCGAAGGGCGACCACGCCCGCGCGCGCGAGCTGCTCGACGCGTGGCTCGCGGAGCGGCCGAACGGGCCCGCGCTCTACTCGCGCGCCATGGCCAACTACGGCTTGAAGCGCAAGGCCGAAGCCCTCTCCGACATCGAGGCCGCGATGCGCCTGGGCCTCGACAACCCGACCCTGCGCCAGTGGGAGGCGAGGATCCGGGCCATGCCCTAACGCGCGATGCGCATCCTTCACATCGGGAAGTTCTATCCGCCGGTTCCCGGCGGCATGGAGCGCTTCCTCGGCGACCTGGTGGACGCGCAGCGCGCCGCGGGCGACGAGGTCGCCGTGCTGGTGCACGCGAGTCCCTACGATCCGCCCGGCGATCCGCCGTGGCTCATGCGCTGCCCGGTCTGGCTGCGCCTCGCCTTCGCGCCGATCAGCCCGCTCTTCGCCCTCTGGATGCATCGTGCCATCAGGCAGCTCGATCCCGACGTCATTCACATCCACATGCCGAACCTGAGCGCCTTCTGGGCGTTCTGGCTTCCGAGCGCGCGCAAGCGGCCCTGGGTGGTGCACTGGCATTCGGACGTTGAGCCTTCCAGGTTCAAGCTGTCGCTGCGCCTGCTCTACCCGCACTACCGCATCTTCGAACGCGCGGTTCTCGAGCGATCCGAATGCATCATCGTGAGCTCCCCTGTGTACCTCGAGGCAAGCAAGCCGCTCGCGGCGTGGCGCATGAAGTGCCACGTGGTCCCGCTCGGTGTGAATCCCGCGCGGCTCCCCGACATCGCCGAGGGCGCCGGGGAGGACCTCTGGAACGGCCCGGGCCTTCGCATTCTCTCGATCGGCAGGCTTGCCTATTACAAAGGCTTCGAGACGCTGCTGCATGCCGTCGTGGACGACTCGCGGATGCAGCTGGTGATCGTCGGCACCGGCGAGGAGAAGCCCAACCTCGAGCGCATCCTCGCCGCGGCCGGCAATCCGCCTCACGTTCGCCTCCTCGGGGCGGCCGACGACGCGACCTGCAATCGGCTGCTCGCCTCGTGCGATGTCTTCTGCCTGCCCTCGCGGGAGCGCACCGAGGCGTTCGGCATCGTGCTGCTGGAGGCGATGCGATACGCGAAGCCTCTCCTCGCGAGCGACTTGAAGGGCAGCGGGGTCATCTGGGTCGCGCGCGGCGGGCAGAACGCGGTGCTGGTCCCCCCCGAGGATCCCGGCGCGTGGACCGCCGCACTGGGCGAGCTCGCGCGTCGTCCCGACAAGCGCCGCATGCTCGGCCACCTCGGGCAGAGGCGATACCTGCGCGAGTTCGACATCGCGAGCGTGGCGCGGCGCATCGCGCAGCGCTACGCGCAGGTGGTGAGGGCGCGGCGCGAGGAAGATCGCCCCTACGCGGCCGCGCTCGACGCCGAACACGACCTTTCCCCCGCCGAAATGGAGCGCGCCGCCGTCGCGAGTGAGGCCGCGGCACGCGTGTTGGTGGTGGTCCCGGCGTTTAACGAGCAGGTGAAGGCCATGCCGGGCGTCGATGTGCTGGTGGTCGACGACTGCAGCACCGACGAGACTGCGGCGATCGCGATGGTGCAGGGGGTGCCCGTGCTGCGCGCGCCCTTGCGGCAAGGAGCGTGGGGCGCGATCCAGACCGGCATCCGCTACGCCGTGCAACGCGGCTATTCGGGGGTGATCACGCTGGACGCCGATGGGCAGCACGATCCCGCCCATCTCGGCGCGCTCGTCGCAGCGGGCCGCGATGCCGACGTCGTGATCGCGTCGTGCGTGAGCCGGGGAAGCCCGGTGCGGCAATGGGCGTGGTGGTACTTCAAGCTGATCACGGGGTTCACCCTGGACGACCTCACCTCGGGCTACCGCTGGTACAACGCGCGCGCCTGCCGGCTGCTCGCGGCCGAAGAGGCGACTTTGCTAGACTACCAGGACGTCGGCGTGCTCCTGCTGCTGCGCCGCGCCAAACTCACGATCTCCGAGATACCGGTGGCCATGAATCCGCGCAGGAACGGCGCTTCGCGCGTCTTCTCGTCGTGGTGGACGGTCGCCGGCTACATGGCGGAGACTTCGCTCCTCTGCCTCGCGCGATGGAGTTGGGCTCCGGGATCCCGCAACCGCGAATGATGAGCTATCACGTCACCGTCCTGGTCATGGGCTTCGGCCTCGCGATCGTCATCCTGTACCTGGTGCGTCGCGACCACATCTACATCCGCCAGGGTGTCTTCTGGATCGGGATCGCGTTCGTGTCGTTCCTGTTCGCGATCTGGCCGAGGCTCATCGACACGCTGGGCGAGGCGCTGGGGATCGCCTATCCGCCCACGCTCCTCTTCCTGGTCGCGACCATCGTGCTCATCGTGAAGGCGCTGCTGGGTGACATCGCGCTCACGCAGGTGCGCCGCGACATGCGGCGCCTGAACCAGCGCATCGCGCTCCTGGAAAGCGAGCAGCCCGCGCCTCGCGATCCCGACGAAACCCTGCGTGCCTAGGCTTCGGCCACCTCGAAGGAAAGCCCCACCGAGTCCCATTGCGCGCGCTCGCCCTCCAGGGCCACCGCGATGAGCGATTGGTCCTCGAGCCAGCCCGGCTCGATGCGCAGGCGGAACCCCGCGTCCTCTCGCGACAGGGCAAGGCGCGGCAGCTTCAGCGTGCGCCTGCTGCGATGGAAGATGACGGCGAGCCTCAGGCACAGGGCGAGCGTCGCGAGCCGCGGGTCGTCGTCGAAGGCGGCACCCATCTTGGCGAGCTTGCCGCGCTGCGCGAGAACGAGGTTGGAGAGGTAGCCCTGCTCCTGGCGCGAGAAGCCCGGCATGTCCGCATTGGCGAGGATGTAGGCCGAATGCTTGTGGTAAGCGGCCTGGGCGATGGAGATGCCGATCTCGTGGAGCTTCGCCGCCCATTCGAGGAACGGCGCCGCGCCCTGCGCCGCCGCATCCTTGCCTGCGAGGCCCCTGGCGAGGGCGCGCGCGAGGTTGGCGACCCGCTGCGACTGCGAGCTGTCGACGTGGTAGCGGCGCATGAACTGGTCAATGGTCACCTCGCGGATGTCGCGATGGTGCACGCGCTTCAGGAGGTCCCAGAGCACGCCGTCGCGCAGCGCCCCGTCGGCGACGGTGGCACGCGCGAGCGAGAGCTCCGCGAATACCCCGGACATGATGGCGACTCCGCCCGCCAGCACCGGCACGCGGTCGTCGCGCAGCCCGTCGAGGGCCACCTTGCGCGCGTCGCCCGCCGCCACCAACTCGTCGCGCAGCCATGCGAGCCCCGTCGCGGTGATGCCGCGCTCGGCGTGGCCGGCCTTCGCGAGGATCTCGGCGATCGAGCGCGCCGTGCCCGAAGACGCCACCGCCTCCTTCCAGCCTTCCTTCTCGAAGCGCGCGGCGATGGTCTGGACCTGCGCACGCGCCGCGAGCTCGGCCTGCTTGAAGCCCTTCTTCTCGATGCGCCCCTCGGGGAAGTAGCGTGCGCTGAAGCTCACGCAGCCCATGTACAGGCTCTCCATCGCCTTGGCCTTCAGCTTGTTGCCGATGATGAGCTCGGTGGAGCCGCCGCCGATGTCCACCACGAGGCGGTTGTGATTGGACAGCGGGAGCGAGTGCACCACGCCGAGGTAGATGAGGCGCGCTTCCTCGCGTCCCGGGATGATCTCGATGGGGAAGCCGAGGACTTCCTGGGCGCGCGCGATGAACGCCGGCGCGTTCTTCGCCACGCGCAGCGCGTTGGTGCCGACCACGCGCACCGTCTCCTTCGGCATGCCCGCGAGGCGCTCGGAGAAGGGCTTCAGCGCCTCGAGGGCGCGCTCCTCGGCTTCCGCGTCCAGGCGGCGTTCCGCGGTGAGGCCGCTCGCGAGGCGCACCGTGGCCTTGAGGGAGTCGAGGGGATAGATCTGGTCGTCCACCACGCGCCCGATGGCGAGGTGGAAGCTGTTGGAGCCCAGGTCGACGGCGCCGAGGGTGTTATATTCCATTGCACTCTTGCGATCCGCAAACGTCGCGGGAGGACGAAGCATATATCGGCATGACCAAAAAGCAGAAGTCGCACGCCGCGAGGATCTCGCGCCTCTCCCACGAGCACTTCCTGAACCGCGAGCTGCAGGCGCTCGAGTTCAACAGGCGCGTGCTCGCGCAGGCGGAAGACCCGCGCGTGCCGCTCCTGGAGCGGCTGAAGTTCCTCTGCATCGTCTCCTCGAACCTCGACGAGTTCTTCGAGATCCGCGCTTCCGGGGTGAAGGAGCAGATCAAGATGGGCGCGGCCGCCGCCGGGCCCGACGGCCTCACCCCGCTGGAGGTGTTCAAGCAGGTGACCCGCGGCGCGCACCAGATCGTCGAGCGCCAGTACCGGCTCCTCAACGACGAGATCCTGCCCGCGCTCGCGCGCGAAGGCATCCATTTCTTCCGGCGCTCCGAGTGGACGCCCGCGCAGCAGCAGTGGATCCGCGACTATTTCTTCCGCGAGATGATGCCGGTCCTCACCCCCATCGGCCTCGATCCCGCCCACCCCTTTCCGCGCGTCTTCAACAAGAGCCTGAATTTCGCCGTCGAGCTGGTGGGGCGCGACGCCTTCGGGCGCGACTCGCGCGCTGCGATCGTGCAGGCGCCGCGCGTCCTGCCGCGGGTGATCCGCCTCCCCAAGGGTGTCGCCCCCGGCCCCAACGATTTCATCTTCCTCACCTCCATCCTGCACGCCCACGTGGGCGAGCTCTTCGCCGGCATGAACGTCCTCGGCTGCTACCAGTTCCGCGTCACGCGCAATTCCGACCTCTTCGTCGAGGAGGAGGAGGTGAAGGACCTCAGGAAGGCGCTGCAGGGCGAATTGCCGCAGCGCCATTTCGGCGACGCGGTGCGCCTGGAGGTGGCCGACAACATGTCGGAGGCGATGACCGGGTTCCTCCTCTCGCAGTTCGGCCTCGAGGCCGAGGACCTCTACAAGGTCGCCGGCCCCGTGAACCTGGTGCGCCTCATGAACATCCCGGACCAGGTGAACCGGCCCGACCTCGAGTACGCGCCGTTCAGCCCGGGACTGCCGAAGGCGCTCGCCAAGGGCCGCGACCTCTTTGAGGTGATCCGCAACACGGACGTCCTGCTGCACCGGCCGTTCCAGTCGTTTGCACCGGTGATTGAGTTCATCCGCCAGGCCGCCAAGGACCCGCAGGTGGTCGCGATCAAGCAGACCGTGTACCGCACCGGCACCGACTCGGTGATCATGCAGACCCTCATCGACGCGGCGCGCGCCG
>JBDTXQ010000037.1:0-12367 GCA_040006115.1 Usitatibacter sp. | reverse complement strand
CGAGCAGGGCACGCTCGCCCCGAGCGACCGCTTCCGAGATGCGCAGCTGAGCGTCGTAGCGCGCGCGGGCGGCGTGGAGCTGCTGCTGGGATGCGAACAGGACGACGAGGAGCGCTACGACGCCCAGCACCATCACCCCCACGCCGGCCGTGAGCGCCTGGCGAATGCCAAAGGGCGCCGGCGACAGGCGCTCAATCAGGGTACGGAATGAAATCATTCTTGACGATCACCGCCGCGGCCTGCCGGGACAATGCGAACTCGATGAACGCGCGCGCCAATCCTCTCGGCGTTTCGCGCGTCACCAGGATCAGCGGGCGCGACAGCGGTGAGTCGCCGGAGCGCAAGCTCGCCGACGTGGCGTCCACGCCTTGCACCGCCAGCCGCTTGATCGCGGCTCCCGCCCTCTCGCTCGATTGCGCGAGGCCGAGGGAGACATAGGCGAGGGCCGCGGGGGATTTCGATATCTCGGGGATGATCTCCAGGTTGTCGCCTACCTCGCGCCGCGCGCGGAAGGCAGCGTAATCGAGACCGAGGAATTCCGTCAGCAAGGCGCTCGCGCCGCGCTCGGTTCCGCGGGTCACCAATTCGATCGGCTCGTCGCGGCCTCCCACCGACTTCCAGTTGACGATGCGCCCGGTAAAAATGCCGCGTGCCTGCTCGCGGTTGAGCATATTCACGGGATTGTCGCGGTGGACGACGAGGCAGACGCCATCACGCGCGACCGCGAAGCTCGCCACCTTTTCCTCGGGCCTCAAGGCGCGAGACATCATGCCGATGTCCGCGCTCCCGGCCAGCACGTCGCTCATGCCCCGGCCGGATCCGCCGCCGCGCACGTCGATGCGGACCCCGTGATGACGCGCCTGGAAGCTCGCCGCGAGCTCGGTGATTACGGGCAGCAGGGTCGTGGAGCCCGTCACGACGAGTGCTCCTGAGAGGGGCGTGGCGTTGCGTTGGGCGAGCGCAGGCAACGGATTGAAGGCCGCGCAGAAAATGGCGGCAAGCAGGATTCGTCCGGCGATGTGCATGAAGTGCCTTCCTTCGTTGCCCGTTCAGTCCTTCGGGAAGTCGATGCTCACGAGGTGGTGGCGCGCGGCGTAGAGGACGAGGCCGGCGATGTCGTGGAGGTCGAGCCGTTCCATGAGCGCGGCGCGGTGCGTCTCCACGGTCTTCACGCTCACCTTGAGGAGGTGGGCGATCTGCTTGGTGGACTTGCCTTCCGCGATCAGCTGAAGCGTTTCGCGCTGGCGCGGCGTTAGAGCGTCGAAGGTCGATGCGCCGGGATCGCCCCCGCCGGCAAGGCGCGTCATCACGCCCCTGGAAACGCGCGAGCTGAGATAGATCTCGTCGCGCATGAGCGCCTCGATCGCCATCTTCAGCTCGAGAGGGGCCGAGTCCTTCACCAGGTAGCCCGAGGCGCCGGCCTTGAGCGCGCTGCGCACGAATTCCTCGGTGGTGTGCATCGAGAGGATCAGCACGCGCGTCGCGGGCGACACGGCGCGGATCTGCGCCGTGGCCTCGATGCCGGTCAGCTCCTTCATGGAGATGTCCATGATGGCAAGGTCGGGGGCGAGGTCCTTCGCGAGGGCGACCGCGTCGCGGCCGTTGTCGGCCTCGGCGACGATCTTGACGCCCTCGATCTCGCCAAGGAGCGCGCGGATCCCGGCCCGCACCAGGTTGTGGTCATCCACCAGCACGGTGCGAATCTGGTTCATGCGTGCGCCTCCCGCGGCTCGATGGCAGGCCGCGGCTCCTCGCCCCCGAGAGGGAAAACCACGCTCAGGGTGGTGCCACCGCCCAGGACGCTGCACAGGGTGAGCCGGCCCCCGGCGAGGTCGGCGCGCTCCTCCATGCTGATGAGGCCGAGGCTGCCGTCGAGCGCGCGCATGCGCGCCGCCTCGGGGTCGAAGCCGACCCCGTCGTCGCGAATGGAAAGCTTCAGCAGGCTGCCGTCGGAGCTCGCGGCGATCACGATGGCCTTCGCCTGGGCGTGGCGAGTGGCGTTGCTGAGGGCCTCCTGCACGATGCGATAGCACGCGATTTCCAGGGTGGCGGGCGGCCTCCGGCTCTCCAATCCCCCGACGTCGCAGCGGATGTCGATCCCGGTCGCGCCGCGCTGGCGCGCCGCGAGCCACGTGAGCGCGTCGCCGAGTCCCAGCTGGTCGAGCTGCGGCGGGCGCAGCTCGAGGGCGAGCTGGCGCAGCTTCTCGAGCACGTCGTCGGCGATGCCCACGCATTGCTCCACGAGATCGGCTTCCCACGGCATGGACTGCGGCGCCACGCGATACAGCCCGATCTTGAGCGCCGCGAGCGATTGGCCGATGTCGTCGTGCAGCTCGCGCGAGATGGTGCGCCGCTCGTCTTCCTGCGCGCTCAGCACGCGCTTGGAGAGGATCCGCATGCGCTGGTGGGCCTGCTCGAGCTCGATGTGCATGTTCACGCGGGCGGTGATGTCGGCGTGCGAGACCACCGCCCCTTGCTCGCTGCCTTCGGGCGGCAAGGCGCACCCGCGGTACCAGAGTTTCTCGGCGCCGACTTGCATGGGGTACTCGAGCGCGAAGGACGCCGTCTTGCGCTCGATGACGCCGCGGATTCCGGCGAAGAGGGACTGCGCGATGTCGTTGCCGGTGGCGGCCCTTTCCCTCAGCATGTCGCAGTAGTTGTCGCCGAGCTCGGCACGCCCCAGCCCGATCAAGGTTCTCGACGAGGCGAAGTCCGTCCACGCCTTGTTCACGGCGAGGATCACCCCGCGGCCGTCGATCAAGGCGATGCGCGAGGTGAGTGAATCGAGGATGCTGCGCCGCATGGATTCGCTCACGCGCAGCTCCTCGCGCGCGCTCGCCTTCTCGACGCGCGCCGCCCCGCGCTCGACCGCGGCCTGGATCGCGTTGCACAGCCGGTCGAGGTCTGTCATGGGAAGGTAGTCGCTGGCGCCGTTCTGCATCGCGACCACCGTGCTCATATGGCCGTCATGATGGGAGATCACGATGAACGGGACGTCGAGCCGGCGCGCCTTCATGATCTCGAGGGCGAGGCGCGCGCTGAAATCGGGAAGCTCATGGTCGCAGAGGATCACGTCCGGCATCGCCGCGTCCAGCTCGCGCAGGTAGTCGGCTTGCGTCTGCACGCGGGTGTACGCGAAGGCGAATGGCGCCTTGCGCAGTGCGAGCCCCACCAGCTCCGCGTCGTCCGGAGAATCCTCGATATGCAGGACGCGATAGGAGTTTGTCATCGCAGCACGCCGCTCGTCACGGTGAACGATTGTCAGCCCGCCGCGCTCCGCCTGTCTGTTCGGTAGCACTCCTTCGGGGCCAGGAGCCGCGTCGGGCTTCGCGGGCGCGTTCGCGCCGACTAGGGGGCGAACCGGCTTCATGCCGCCGCCGCGGCGGCGCCGCGCTCGAGCGTCACGATCTCGAACCCGGCGAGCACCCAGGCCCGGCCGCGTTCGCGAACCCGGTTGAAACGAAAGCCGAACACGTCGCCTTCGGCGGCCACGTCGAGCTTCCAGCGCTCGGCGTAGAGGCGTTCGGACACGAGGAAAGCGTCGTGGCGGCCGCTGTCGTCGTCTCCGGAGACGAACACCAGATCGAAGTCCTCCCCGCTCGCGTCCTCGCGGGGCTTGGCGAAGCGGATCGGCATCGCGGCACCCGGCAGGCGCTCGACGCCGACGATGATGCGCTCGCCCTCCGACGACGCGATGCGCACGACCTTGCCCAGCGCGAGCGGCTCACCGGCGCGCCGGATCGCCAGCAGGTCGCCGACTTCCATTCCCGCGCACTCGGCTTCGAGCCCTTCGAGCCCGAACCCCGAGATGCTCACGTCGCGCACGAGGAGGCGGCGGCGCTGCTGCAAGTAGAGGTCGCCCGTCGGGTCGTCGGCTTCGCGCCGACCATGGGGCCGCGCGGCGTCCTTGCCTTGCGGCGCGATTTCCACCCGACGTGGCGCGAGCGGCAGGAAAGCGCGCGCGGCGATTTCCGCGATTCCCACATGCACGTCGGCGAGGCCCTTGCCGGGTTGGCGCTCGGCGCGCGCACCGGCCTCGCCCTTCGCCTGGCGCAGGCCGCGGCGCAGCAGGTCGAGGACGCCGATGTGCTCTTCGATCCGGAAGCCGGCCGCGAGACCTTCCGATGGGACCAGGTGCCCTCGATGAAACTGCGTGACCACGGACTGGAAGGCCCTCTCCATGGGCGCGTGGGGAAGGTAGAGGCAAACGCCCAAGGCGGCGCGCGGCCCGCGCCAGAGGCCCTGGCTCGAATCGAGATCGACCCTCAGCTCGGCGCCCGGGGGAGCGCCAGGGGCCGACTCGAGGACCGACATCCATTGCCACAACCACGCGTCGAATATCTCGACCTGGCGGCAATTCAAGTTGCCGCCCGCGAAGCGCGCCATGAGGAGCGCGCGGAAATAGAGGGATTCGACGCAGCAGCGCATCTGCCGGCCGTCGACCCGCAGCGACAGGGGCTCGCGATGGCGGCCCGCGTCGATCGCCCGTTTCATGAGGTCATGCAGGGTTCTGTACTCGGCAAGCAGGCTGCGCCCAATCGCAATGCCCGACTTGAGCGCCTCGGCAAGGTGATGCAACGCGAGCGCCGCGACGCCGATCACGCGATCGTCGGCGGGCGATGCCGCGAGGTCGACCGCGCGCAGCTCGAGGCAGGCGGCGGCCTGGTACGCCGCGCACATCCACTGGTTCGCCTGCCGCTCGTCCTGCGTCCACACCAGCGCGCTCGCGAAGAGGCGCCACTTGAGCGAGGTCGTGAAGCGCTCGAGCTCGAGATGCAGCTCTTCGCACTCGCGCAGAGCCGCACCGGCAGAGGCCGCGAGGATCGCTTCGCGCAGAGCGTCCATGCGCAGCTCGAGGCGGGCACGCCCCTCGTTGTCCGCCATGACTGCAAGGGGAATGACCTGGCTCATCGGGGCTCCTAGGCGGCCTGGCGAAACGACGGCGCCGCTTGCTTCAGCGCCCGGCGGGTCATGGCGCGGTGGAAATCGGCGCCGACGGCCTCGGCGGTGAGGTCCCACGGGGCCTGGATCCAATTCGGCGTGTGGGGCCAGGGCCCGTAGTGGTCGTGCGCCCGCGCAGCCTGCTTCGCGCCGAAGAAGGCCTCGTCCGGCGCGAGCGCCCGGCCAAGCCGCGCGACCTCCGTCCATTCCCCGCTCGCCGGACACGCGTCGCGGAAATTTCGAGCCAGCGCGACAAAGAGCACCGCGTCGCGGCGCAGGAACGCGATCTCGAGCTGCGCGAGGCGCAGGATTTCCTCCGCGGGGCTCTGCTCGATCGCGACCTCCAGCAGCTCGATCGCGCGGGTGAACTTCTCCTCGTCGAAATACAGTCGCGCCGCCTTGACGGTGCGCTCGATGTCCTCAAGCTCGACACCCGATTTGGCCACGCCGGGGAAGCGCACCTCGATGTAGCGGTCGCGGATCCTCGCGCTCGGCACCTCGCTTGCAGCGGCGGGCGAGGGATCGGCGAGTGGCGCGAGGGCCAATGGCGCGTAAGGCGCGGGGCCGATCGACTCGAGGGGAGCATCCCACTCGAAATCGGGAAACAAGCCCGGCGCCGTGCGCGTCGCGAGTGCGACCGTTGTCATCGCGACCCTCGCGGGGCGCGCTGCCGGGGCGAGCGCGGCACGCGGGGCGCGCGAAGCCCGCGCCGCACCGTGGTCGCCGAAATTCAGGAAGGCAAGCGCCGCAACCACGCAAGCCAGGATGAGGATCACGATCGCGACCATGGATCAGACCTGCACGCGATTGAAGGGCGCCGGCGCGACGTTCGCCCTGTGCGCGGTGGCCGGGCCGGGCTCGTCGCGAAGCTCGGGCGTGACGGTGCGCGGAAGCTGCACCCAATCCATGAAGTCGCGCGCCTCCATGGGCCTCGCGATGAAATGGCCCTGCGCCTGCTCGCATCCGAGGGACTTCAGCAATTCGAGGGCGGCGAGGTTCTCGACTCCTTCGGCGACCGCGACGATGCCCAGCTTGTACGCCATCTCGAGGCACGACTCGAGCATGGCCATGTTGGCCCGGCCCTCCGCCGCGTGCTTCACGAAGGTTGGATCGATCTTCAGCTCGGTGAACGCGATGCGGGAGAGCTGCTGCATCGACGAGTAGCCGGTGCCGTAGTCGTCGATGGCGAGCCCGAACCCGCGCACCCTGAGGCGCGTGAGGTTCTCGAGCTCGGTGCCGAGGTTCGCCACCGTGGCGGACTCGGTCACCTCGAAGATCACGTGGCGCGGCTCGAGCCCGTTGGTGGACACGATGCGCATCATGCCATCCGCGATCGAAAAGTCAGCGAGCGACCTGAGCGAGAGGTTCACCGACATCGTCGCGTCGACCCCGGCGTTGCGCCACAGCCGGCAGCACTGCGCGGCGCGATTCAGGATCGCGAAGGTGAGCTCGTCGATCAAGCCGCCGTCCTCCATCGCCTGGATGAAGCACTCGGGGCCCACCAGCCCGCGCTCGGGGTGGCGCCAGCGGGCGAGCGCCTCGGCTCCGACGATGCGCCCGGTCGCGAGCTCCATCTTCGGCTGGAAGTACGGCTCGAACTCGCCGCGCTTCAAGCCCAGGGCGATCTCGTCGAGCGAGAACCTGGGAGCCGCCCGGGCGCGCCCCCAATCCGCGTCGAGCGGCTTGTGGTTGGCGATGATCGCGGCAAGCTTCGCCGCGGTGGTCGGCTTCTCGATCTTGCCGAGGAGGGCCACGCCGTACGCGGTCACCATCGCGCCCACGGAGGCGATGAGCGAGCGCTCCAGCCCGCTCGCGAGGATCACCGAGGCGGGGGCGCCGGCCTCTCCCACGTGGCGCAGGAACTCCATTCCGTCCATGCCCGGCATGTCGAGGTCGCTCACGATGATGTCGACCGGCGGACGGGACTCGCGGAAGATCTCGAGCGCGGTGTCGCCGTCGGCCGCGCAGACCACGTGCTTCGCGCCAAGCT
This sequence comes from Usitatibacter sp., assembly GCA_040006115.1. GTDB lineage: Bacteria > Pseudomonadota > Gammaproteobacteria > Burkholderiales > Usitatibacteraceae > Usitatibacter. Next base: position 5,436 of record JBDTXQ010000037.1, on the reverse strand, counting down.
CGGTCAACAAGCGGCTGAGCGCCCAGCGCTGGAATCCATGGTCCTCGACCACGAGGAATCGAAGGCCTGAGATGTCGTTCGCCACGGTTTCGGTCTGGCTTTTCATGAGTGAACCTCTATTGGGGAATTTTTCGTCGCGGCTCGAGGGGGCCCGATGCTGGAGTTCAGCCGGTCGAGCTCCTCGTCGAAGGCGCCGGAATCGGCCGTGGCGGCTTGCATGTCGTTGGCGCGGCTCGCCCTCTCGATGCGCTCGCACACCGATGCGAGGCCCGATGCCCCGATGGTCCGGCTCGCGCCCTTGATGCGGTGCGACGTGCTCGCCACGCGCGCGGCGTCGCCTTCCTTCAGCGCGCGCTTCAGCTGCACGCCGTCCTCGTCGTTGTAGCGCCGGAATTGCTGCAGGATCTCGGAGCGGACGGCGGCGTCGCCCTGGGAGAACACGTCGAGGATCGAGGGATCGAGCGCCGGGAGGCGCGCCGCGGCGCTGTCGGCGGGGATCGGCAGCCATCGATCGAGCTTGTCTTGCAGGCGGGCGAGCTCGATGGGCTTGGCGAGATAGTCGTCCATGCCCGCGGCGAAACACTTGCCGGCCTCGCCATCCATGGCGTTCGCGGTGCAGGCGACGATCGGCATGTGCGCGCTGCCCAGGCGGTGCTCGCTTTCGCGGATCGCGCGCGCGAGCGCGAAGCCGTCCATCTGAGGCATGTTGCAGTCGGTGATCACCATCCCGAAGCGGCGCGACTCCCACTTCGCCAGGGCCTCGACGCCGTTCTCCGCGATCTCGGTCGCATAGCCGAGTGAATTCACCTGTCGCATCAGGACCAGCCGGTTGATCGGATGGTCGTCGACGAGGAGCACCAGGGTGCCGTCGGCCTCGGCGCGGGCGACCGTCGGGGCGGTGCGGCAGGCGCGGTGCATGTGCTGCACCTCATCCCGGTCCAGTCGCGACGTGAGCGCGGCCGCGTCGGCGACTTGCAACGGCAAGGTGAGAAGCATCGTCGTCCCGCTGCCGACCTCGCTCTGCATCGCGAGCGTGCCTCCCATCAACGTGGCGAGGCGCTGGCAGATCGAAAGTCCCAGGCCCGTGCCGGCCCCGTGGTGCGCGACCCCGCCCGCCTGCGCGAAGGGCTGGAAGAGCTTCTCCTGGTCGTCCCGGGAGATGCCGATCCCGGTGTCCTTCACCGAGAAGCGCACCACGTCCGTGCCGGGCTTGCGCTCGAGGAGCTCGGCGCGGATCTCGATGTGGCCTTGGTGCGTGAACTTGATGGAGTTCATGACGAAGTTGCGCAGCACCTGCTGGAGCCGCACCGGGTCCACCACCACCGCGGCGCTGATGACCGGGTCGACGAAGCGCTTGAGCGTGAGGCCCTTGCTGCTGGCGTTTCCCGCGAAGATGCCGAACACGCTTGCCACGATCGCGTCGATCGAAGCCACCTCGGGGACGATGGTGAGCTTGCCCGCCTCGATCTTCGAGAAGTCGAGGAGGTCGTCGATGATGCGCAGCAGCGACGTGCCGGACTCGCGCACGATCCCGAGCGTCGCGCGCTGCTCGCGGTCCAGTCGGGTCAGGGAGAGGAGCTCGAGCATCCCGAGGACGCCGTTCATGGGCGTCCTGATCTCGTGGCTCACGGTGGCGAGGAACGTGCTCTTCGCGCGGCTCGCCCGCTCGGCCGCATCCCTGGATTTCACCAGCGCAAGCTGCACGCGTTGCCGCGAGCGCGCCTGCGCAATGAATCCCACGTATCCCGGAATCATTACGGCGAGGCAAGCCGCCATCGCGAGGCCGAGGAGCTCGAGGGAGTGATCGAGGATCTCGCGTTGCTGTGCGCGATTGGCCTTTAGCAAGCCCATCTCGACTCGCTCGACCGACTCGATCTCGTCGTCGAGGATCGCCATCTGCCTCGCGTCGTCGAGGGCGAGCGCCGTGCCGCGGGCGACGCCGTCGAAATGGACGGCTCCCATCGCGCTTATCCTGCGGGCGACCAGCGTTTCGAGGCGTGCGATCTTGGCCGCGAGAGTCGGGTCGCTCGCCGACAGGGTCACCAGCCGGCCCAGCCATTTTTCAGCGGATCCGTGGAGCGCGCGGTGCTCGTTCGCGAACGTCTTCTCGCCCGAGAGGAGATACCCGCGCTGCGCGGAGGCGAGGCGGTACATCGCTTCGGCAAGTTGGGCGAGGCCCTGCTGGATTTCCAGCGTTCGCTCGACCAGCGCCTGCGACTCCCTGGCCTTGACTGTCGATCCGTAGAATGTCCAGCCCGTCGTCGCAATCGCGATCGCGGCGAGCCAGTAGCCGGTGTGCCCGAGGAAATTGGTCCAGGTGATCTTCAAGGTGACCTGCCTTCGTCGTGCTCGTGCGATTGAGAGCCGAACCGTAGGCCACGGGTGCGCGTTTGCCGCCCGCGGGCCTGCGAATTCAGGGAATGAGGCCAGCACCGCAGATTGACGCTTGCGGGGCCGGGACGGTATCGGGGATTGCCGAAGGGCGCAATCCGATAAACCCTAGGGACCTGGGTGTGCGCAGGGCGCGCTAGACGCGCCGGTGGTCCTTCAGGACATGTGCTGGCCGCCGTTGATGGCGATGTTCGCGCCCGTAAGGAATGCCGCTTCGTCGGAGGCGAGGTAGGCGCAGAGCCCCGCGATCTCCTCGGGCTTGCCGAGCCTGCCGATCGGGATCTGCGGGATGATCTTGGTGTCGAGGACGTCCTTCGGGATCGCGAGCACCATCTTGGTCCCGATGTAGCCGGGCGAGATCGTGTTCACGGTGACGCCCTTCCTCGCGACTTCCAGCGCGAGCGCCTTGGTGAAGCCGTGCATGCCGGCCTTGGCCGCCGAGTAATTGGTCTGGCCGAAGGCGCCCTTCGAGCCGTTCACGCTCGAGACGTTGATGACCCGCCCCCAGCCGCGCTCGACCATGCCGTCGACCACGGGCTTGGTCACGTTGAACACGCTGTCGAGGTTGGTCTTCATCACCGCGTCCCAGTCGACCTTGGTCATCTTCTTGAAGGTCATGTCGCGCGTGATGCCGGCGTTGTTGATGAGGATGTCGACCGGGCCGTGGTCCTTGGTGACCTGCGTGACCGCCTGCTGGCACGAGTCGAAGTCGGAGACGTCGCAGGGATAGGCGTAGAACTTGTGCCCCTGCGCTTCCATCTCCTTCAGCCACTCCCTCGACTTCGTGTTGCCCGGCGAGTAGGTGACGATCACCTTGATGCCCATCTTCTCGAGCTTCATGCAGATCGCTTCACCCAGGCCGCCCATGCCACCCGTCACCAGCGCGTTGCGTTGAGCCATTTCACTCCTCCGTTGTTATTGTCGACCGTCGAAGGCTAGAGCCTTTCCTTCGCGTAGCGCCCGGGCGCGGGCTCGATCGGTTTCGTCCTGCCATCGCCCGGCTTCTTCGGCGCCGCGACCATCTTGCCGCCGTGGGGCTTCAGCCACTTCGCCCATTCGTTCCACCAGCTGCCCGGGACCTCCTTCGCGCCGACGAACCACTTGTCCGCGTCGGCGGTGAGCTTGTCGTTCACCCAGTAGCTGCGCTTGTTCCTCGATGCGGGATTGATGGTGCCGGCGATGTGCCCGCTCGCGCCGAGGACGAAGGTCACCTTGCCGCCCACCGCGCGCGCGCTGGTGTACCCGCCCTTCCACGGCACGATGTGGTCCTCGCGCGCGGCGAAGACGAAAGTCGGCATCTTCAGCCGCTTCAGGCTCACCGGCTCGCCCAGCATCTCGAGCGTGTCGGGCTTGCAGAGCTTGTTGTCCTCGTAGGTATTGCGCAGGTAGTACGAGTACATGGGGCCCGGCAGGTTGGTCGCGTCGGCGTTCCAGTAAAGCAGGTCGAAGGCCGGCGGCTGCTTGCCCTTCAGGTAATTGTTGACCACGTACGACCACACGAGGTCGTTGGCGCGCAGGCTCGAGAAGGCGCTGGCGAGCTCGTTACCGGGGACGATGCCGCCGTTCGCCAGCTGCTTTTCGCGTTTCTCGACGAAGTTCTTGTCGATGTAGACGCGGATGTCGCCCACTTCCGAGAATTCCAGCAGCGTGGTGAGGAGCGTAAGGCTTTCCGCCGGGTGCTTGCCTTTGCGTTCGAGGACGGCCAGGGCTGAGGCGGCGAGCGTCCCGCCGATGCAGAAGGCGAGCACGTTGATCTTGGGCGTCTTGCCGATGCGCTTCACCTCGTCGAACGCCTCGATAAGCGCCTCGATGTAGTCGTCCCAGGTGACCTTCGAGTGGCTCTTGTTCACGTTGCGCCACGAGCACATGAACGTGGTGTGGCCCTGCTGCGCGGCGAAGCGCACCAGGGAATTGTCCGGCTGCAGGTCCATGATGTAGAACTTGTTGATGCACGGCGGCACCATCACCAGCGGGCGCTCGTGCACCTTCGCGGTGAGGGGCTGGTACTGGATCAGCTGGATCAGCTCGTTCTCCCAGACCACCACGCCGGGTGACACCGCGATGTTCTTGCCGACCTCGAAGGCGGTCTCGTCGGTCATGGAGATGCGCCCCTTCTCCATGTCGGCGAGGAGGTTCTTCATGCCCTCCTGGAGCGACTCGCCGCCGCTCTCCATGGCCGCCTTGAGCGCCTCGGGATTGGTCATGAGGTAGTTCGAGGGCGCGGCGGCGTCGAGGTACTGGCGCATGAAGAAGCGCATGCGCTGCTTGGTGGGCGCGTCGAGGCTCGCCTCCTCGACGGCCTTCATCATCATCTTCGAGGTGAGCAGATACGAATCCCGGAAATACCTGAACACCGGCAGCTCGTCCCATTCCTTGCCGCTGAAGCGCTTGTCTCCCGCGCCCGGCTCGTCGTCGCTGTGGACGTGCGGCTGCATCGAGCCCATCCAGAGGCGCATCTGCTCCTGCATGTACTGCTGCTGGAGGTCGAGCAGGGTCTCGGGCTTGGCGGATATGGCCTCGAGCCAGGCCCGGTATGCCTCGGCGAAGCCGGTCATCACCTGCTGGGAGGGCCCCTCTCCGGGCAGGGACGACGAGAACTTGTCGTGGGCCTCGCGCAGCTGCGCGGCGAAGCGGTCGGCGTTGGGTGGGGGCGCGTTTCGGGACATGACGATCAGACCTCCGGAAATAATACCGCGTGGATCACCCAGATGCTGGCGATGCCGAGGGCGATGAAGGCGACCTGCCCGAGCGAATCCGACAGGGCGGTCTTCTTGTGAAGGCCGGGGATCAAGTCTGCCACCGCCACGTAGATCATGCTCGCGGCGGCGAAGGCGAGTATGTCCGGGATCAAGCCCGCCACATGGCTCAACGCGAAATAGGCGATGAGGCCGCCCAGCATCGCCGACATGCCCGACATGAGGTTCCAGAAGAGCGCGCGGCGCTTGCTGAAGCCCGAGTGAAGCAGGACCACGAAGTCGCCGATCTCCTGCGGGATCTCGTGGGCGATGATGGCGAGCGAAGTGACGACGCCGAGCTTCACGTCGG